>JAADEO010000223.1 GCA_013153415.1 Deltaproteobacteria bacterium | reverse complement strand
AGCGGCGACCAACGAACCGGGGAGGGGTTTTTCAGGATCCTGTCCCCGGTTTTTTATTGCCACGCGGCACCAATCAAAGCCCGAGAAATCTAGGAATATTTTGCAGAACCACAAAGAAATCAGGAACATCGCCATCATCGCCCATGTCGACCACGGCAAAACCACTCTGGTCGACCGGCTGCTCCAGCAATCCGGGACCCTGGGACGCAAGGAGAGCAACAAGGAGCGGATCATGGATTCCAACGACCAGGAACGGGAACGGGGGATCACCATCCTGGCCAAATGTACCGCCATCGAATGGCACGGTTATCATATCAACATCGTCGACACCCCGGGCCATGCCGATTTCGGCGGCGAGGTCGAACGCATCCTCTCGATGGTCGATTCGGTTCTCCTGCTGGTCGATGCCGTTGAAGGACCGATGCCGCAAACCCGTTTCGTCACCCAGAAAGCCTTCCAGGCCGGCCTCAACCCGATCGTCGTAATCAACAAGATCGACCGGCCCGAGGCCCGACCCGACTGGGTCGTGGATCAGGTTTTCGATCTTTTCGCGCGGCTCGGAGCGAGCGACGAACAACTCGATTTCCCGGTCATCTTCGCCTCCGCTACCCAGGGAGTCGCAGGACGGGAGAGCGATCATCTGGCTGGCGACATGACCCCGCTGCTGGAGATGATTACCGAACAGGTGGCGCCGCCCGCGGTCGACCCCGACGGGCCTCTGCAGATGCAGGTCTGCGCCCTCGACTACAGCAGCTACGTCGGGGTCATCGGTCTCGGACGGGTACAGCGCGGCCGCATCCGCCCGGGGATGCCGGTGATCGTGGTTGACCGGCAAGGAGATTCACGACCCGGCAAGATTCTTTCGGTCATGGGGCACATGGGGCTGGAACGCAGCGAGATCGCCGAAGCCCGGGCTGGCGAGATCATCAGTCTCAGCGGCATCGAGAAACTGCAGATCTCCGATACGATCTGCGATCCGGCCCGGCCCGAAGCTCTGCCGCCGCTGACCGTCGACGAACCCACGGTGAGTATGACCTTCCAGGTCAACGACTCCCCTTTCGCCGGGCTCGAAGGTAAATATGTCACCAGCCGCAATCTCAAGGAAAGACTTGAAAAGGAGTTGATCCACGATGTCGCCCTCCGGGTTTCACCGGGGGAGACCCCGGACCGCTTCGTGGTCGCCGGCCGGGGCGAACTGCATTTGTCGGTGCTGATCGAAAAGATGCGGCGGGAAGGTTACGAAATGGGGGTTTCACGGCCCGAGGTCATCATCAAAGAGCACGATGGCATCCGGCAGGAACCTTTCGAGATACTGGTCATCGACTGCGAGGAAATTCACCAGGGCGGAGTCATGGAGGCCCTGGGTGAGCGCAAGGCCGAGCTCACCAACCTGCGCCCCGACGGCAAGGGACGGGTACGGCTCGATTTCATGATCCCGGCCCGGGGCCTGATCGGCTTCCGCTCCCAGTTCATGACCTTGACCTCCGGCAGCGGCATCATGACCCATATCTTCGACCATTACGGTCCCGTGATCAAGGGGGATTTCAGTCCCCGCAACAACGGCGTCCTGGTCTCGATGGTCACCGGCAAGGTCCTGGCCTATGCCCTCTTCAACCTCCAGGAGCGCGGCCGCCTGCTGATCGGCCCCAACATCCAGGTCTACGAGGGCCAGATCATCGGCATCCACTCCCGCGGCAATGACCTCGCCGTCAATCCGACCAAGGCCAAGCAGTTGACCAACATCCGCGCCGCCGGCAGTGATGAGAATATCCTCCTGACTCCGCCGATCAACTTCTCGCTGGAACAGGCCCTGGAATTCATCAATGATGATGAACTGGTCGAGGTGACTCCGGAATCGATCCGCCTGCGCAAAAAACTCCTGCAAGAGATCGACCGTAAACGGGCCGACCGCGGCAAGCCCCGGCGCAAGGTCTGAAGCGACAAGCTTTCTTTTTACATGATCTTGAAGAGCCAGTACTTGAAATCCCAGAAGTGCAGGATCTTCTGGGTGAAAGCGGTATCCTGAACCTGGGTGGCAAGCTCCTTGAGTTCAGTGTGGTGAGTGATGATCTCCCGATCCTGGGCCCGGTCGAGGCCGCCATCGGCGATAAAGGCCCGAATCGCCTCCATCTCGCCGGCATCGAGCCAGACCCCGTGGTCGCCGCAGATATCGATGATCACCCCGGAGATCTTCTTGAAATTCTGCTTGATCATCGGGGTCCCACAGCGCACGCAGGCAAGATAGGTGCTGTCAAGCTGAAGAGCCGGCCGGTTGAATTCCCGGGGCAGAGAGTGATCCCGGTAGACGCTGCGCTCCGAGGTCAGCCATTTGAACTCCTGCCGGTCAAGCCAGATGCCCCGGCATTGAGGACAGAGACTGACATCGCTCTGGCGATAGTCATGCGGTTCCAGCGGCACCCGGCAGCGGGGGCAGTAGGGATCGCCGCCCGGTACCGGGGGCCGGTTCTCGTGCCCGCAGTGGGGACAATAGCGGCTCTTGGGATTGACCGGCTTGCCGCAGGCCGAACAGATTCCAGGCTCAGACATCTTCAATCCTCCTTTCAAATCTTCCCGGCTGCCGCCGGAAACACCTTTCCAGACAACGACTACCGACCGCTCAGTAGGGGGTCCAAGCGCCCCTGGAAAACCAACTCCTCGGCCCGGGCGATGATCTCGGCGACCCCTTTTTCCGCCAGATCCAGCAGTCGATCGAGTTGGACTCGGCTGAAGGTGTGGCCCTCGGCCGTCCCCTGGACCTCGATGAGCTCTTTTCGGCCATTCATGACCACGTTCATATCGACCTCGGCGGTCGCATCCTCGGGATAATCGAGATCGAGCAGTTCCCGGCCCCCGATTATACCGACACTGACCGCAGCCAGGCGGCTCTTGAGCGGCCGCCACTCCGGTCCCATCTCCGGAGCCAGTTCGAGCAGGGCCAGACCGAGGGCGACAAAAGCGCCGCTGATCGAAGCCGTGCGAGTGCCGCCGTCGGCCTGAAGCACATCGCAATCGAGGGTGATCGTGCGTTCACCCAAGACATCGAGATCGGTCACCGCCCTGAGGCTGCGGCCGATGAGACGCTGGATCTCCATGGTCCGGCCGCCAGGACGACCCCGATTGACCTCGCGGGCCGAGCGTTCGCCGGTGCTGGCCGGCAGCATCGCGTACTCGGCCGTCAGCCAGCCCCCACCGGAATCGCGGCGGAATCGCGGCACCCCGTCCTCGATCGAGGCGCTGCACAGAACCCGGGTCCGACCGCAGGAGACCAGGACCGAGCCGGCCGGGTTTTCGATGAACCCGGGCACCATCTCCAGTCTTCGCAACTCATCCGGCCGGCGACCGTCATGACGTTGAAAATATTCCATAACGACTCCACCCTCTATAAGTAACGATAATCGGCATAACCGACGTCGTGGGTCTTGCAATAGGCAATGCCCCGGTCGAGCAGGGCCAGCATCTTCTCCTTGTCTTCCGGAAGTTTGCCATCGAGCGGCACGATATTGGAAGCGTGGTCATTGAGAAACCGTGAAGTCACCTCGAGTCCGGCAACAATATCGCGCTCCTCCTCGACCGTCACCAGTGGGGAGACTTGAGTGAAACTGCCCTCCTCCATCCAGCGGGCGATATCCGACTTGGGGATCGGGGTCAGGGTTCGGACCCGGATGAAATGGGGATCGACGGCATTCAGCACTGCGACGGTTCCCCGCCGGTGATCCATGGTATGCTCCATACCCCCGATTCCGAGAAGAACATAGAGCGAGGTTTCGAATCCGGCCTCCTTGGATTTCAAAGACCCCTCGATCATCTCGGCGGCGGTAGCCCCCTTGCGGATCATCTTGAGCACCGTGT
>JAADEO010000191.1 GCA_013153415.1 Deltaproteobacteria bacterium | reverse complement strand
CGTGAAAAAAGGTCGAATCGCCGATGGTCACGACCACGGTGGGAAAGTCATTGCCGTCCTGGGCGTGGCTGAAATAGAACCCGGCTCCCTGGCTGATGCAGGCGCCCATGCAGTGGCAGGTATCGACGGCGCCGAGATTGAGGCCCAGGGTGTAGCAGCCGATATCGCTGGGAAAGATCCCCTTGGGAAAGGTCTTGCGGATGGCGTAGAAAGCGGCCCGGTGGGGACAGCCGGGGCAGAGCGAAGGCCGGCGGCCTCTGGCCGGAGCGGAGGCGGATTTTTCCGCTTTGCTCCGCTCGAGGAAACGGTCGATGATCTCGGAAATGACATCCGGAGTCAGCTCGCCGTGGCCCGGTACCAGGCCGTCGCGTCGGCCGGAGATATTGTCGCCGGCCATCTGCATTTCAATCACGGAGTCGGTCTCCTCGAGAACCAGAATGCGTTCGTGCCGGCCGGAAAGTTCGTGGCTGAATTCGCGGTGCAGAGGAAAAGGCAGACGGACCTGGTAGAGGGTGATCTCATCGGCCAGTCCCAGCTCTGTGAGCAGATCGGCGGTGTTGGCGTAGGCGATGCCGGAGGCGACGATCGCCGGTCCGGAATGAAAGTCCCGGAAGGTTCTGGGAGCGAAACCAGGTTCAGCGGCGATTTTTGCGAGCTTTTCGTTAAGCGCGGCATGCAGGCTTGGGAGGAAGGCCGGGGTCGCCACCCAGCGGCCCGGGTTCTTTTCGAAATGCGCCCGGCGTTGCAGGTCGAGAGCCGCTCTGGGAGTGATGTTCTGGCGCGAATGGCAGATTCGCGTGGTCGGTCGCAGAACCACGGGCAGTTCATATTTTTCCGAAAGCTCCAGGGCTTCGGAGACCATCTCCCGGGCCTCGGCCGGAGATGAGGGGTCGAAGACCGGGGCTTTGGCGAAAAGCGAGAAGAGTCTCGTGTCCTGTTCGTTCTGGGAGCTGTGGGGGCCGGGATCGTCGGCCACGACCACGACGAAGCCGCCCTTGACCCCGATATAGGTGGAGCGGGCGAAAGGGTCGGCGGCGACGTTGAGGCCGACCTGTTTCATGATTGCCGCCGTCCGCTTTCCGGTGTAGGCTCCAGCCAGGGCGGTTTCGTAAGCGATCTTCTCGTTGACCGACCACTCGATATGGATAGGGTTGGCAGCGTCTTCAAGGTTGGCCGCTGCGGCTTCGAGAATCTCCGAGGAAGGGGTGCCGGGGTAAGCGCAGATCAGGTTGCAGCCCGCCTCGACCAGGGCCCGGCCGATCGCCTCGTTGCCCATCAGTAGTTTTTCATCAGTCATGACATTTTTCCTGTTGAGTATTTGTTTCTTATGTAAGTAACTGCTCACCCGGTCCCTTAACGCCGGGCGCTTAAGGAGGCTTTCCTCCACTTCTTACGCTCGATTTCTGCTTTTCTAAAGCGCTCGCTGCGCTGAAATTGCCGAACTCGCGCTATCGCGCTCAAACAGCAGCAATTTCGGACGCTCCCCTCGCGCAAGAAAAGCGACGAAATCTCGCGAGCCGTTCCGGAAAGCCACCTTAAGCGCTGTGCCTGAATGGGGGTAAGTAGTTACCTATGTAATTGCTCAGGATCAACTTGTTCCGGTCGATTCTGGTGTTTTTCCTTCGCTCCTTACGTTCAATTTCTATTTTCCCCGTGTTGGATACCTCGGTTTGGCTCACGCGAAGGCATGAGGCCGCGAAGTCTGAATGGTTGTTGACTTCGGCCTACCGGGAACGGAGCAGGCCTTCCGGTTTCAGGCACAGGACCAGCAGCAGGACCACGAAAGCGACGACATCTTTGTAGGCGCTGCTCAGGTAACCGGCGGCCAGGGATTCCAGCAGGCCGAGGCTCAAGCCGCCGATGATGGCACCGGGAAAGGAGCCGAACCCGCCTAAGATAGCGCCGGCGAAGCCCTTCAGCCCGAGGAGAACGCCGACATCGTAATTCAAGGTGGTGATCGGGGTCACCAGGACTCCGGCCAGGCCTCCCAGGGCTCCGGCCAGGCCGAAACTGAACATCCGGATGCGTCCGATATCGAGTCCGACGACGGCGGCCGCATTCTCACTGGCGGCCACGCCGCGCATGGCCAGGCCCAGCCGGGTATATCTGAAAAGCAGGACTAAAAGGGTGATGGCAAGGCCGGTCAGCAACAGGATCCAGATGACCTGGGGCATGATCGTGGCCCCGAAAATATGCAGGGGAGTTTCACCGCTTAAAGGAGGCACCGCCATCCGGTTCTTGCCCCAGACCAGTTTGATGAGACCGCGCAGGATGATCGAGATCCCGATGGTCAGAAAGATCAGGACCAGGTGGTTGTTGGAACGCGAAGGCCTGAGGCCGATGCGTTCGACCAGCATGGCGACCAGAGCGACGCTGAAGATGGCGAAAAGCACCGCCAGCGGCATCGGCAGACCAAAACTGAAAAGCCCGGTGAAGAGGAACATGCCGCCCAGGGTGACGAAATCGACCTGGACGAAATTGACAATCCCCATGGTGTTGTGGACGACTCCGAAACCGAGCGCGATCAAAGCATAAACCGCTCCGCTGGTCAGGCCGGAGAAGATGAACTGGAACAGGTCCTGGTAATGGGACAAGGCGTTTTTACCCGGATTTCAGGTTGACGATAAGGCCCGAGCTGTTAGCAGAGAAAGCGGAAAAATGCAAGGAAGGGTTGGTTTTTATTGTGGCCGGGCATGTCGTTTCGCACCTTGGCAACGGTTTCCATGAAATCCTTGCGAAAGTGCTTGACATGAAATCTGTATCCGTCTATAGTCCCGCCACAGAATGAAGCCTCATTCATTTTTTTATATCATTGGTGGAGGGTAAGAAATGAACCTGGTAGAGATCTTTTTTGAACAGGCCCGGCGGCTCGGTGATAAACCCGGTATGCTGGTCAAACGGGAAACATCGTACGAACCAATCAGTTGGCGGGAGTGGGCTGAAAATGTCGAAGAGATCGCCGGGGGTTTGCTGTCGCTGGGACTGGAGCGGGGCGAAAAAGTCGCACTGCTTTCCGAAAACCGGCCCGAGTGGGCATTTGCCGATCTGGCCATCCTGGCCTGCGGCTGTGCCGATGTGCCGGTCTATCCCACCAACTTGGCACCCCAGCTTGAATACCTGGTCAACAATTCCGATGCCACCTACCTCTTCGTCTCGAGTGCCGACCAGCTGAAAAAAGGCCTGGCGGTTTTTGAGCGCTGTTCCAGCCTGAGAAAGATTTTTGTTTTCGACAGTGATGTTCCCGCCGAACTTCTCGACCACGATGGTGTCCAGACCCTCGCTGAGCTCAAGGAACTGGGTCGTAAATGGCTCGATGACAATCGTGAACGTCTGGAAGCGATCTGGCACAGTATCAAAGCCGATGATCTCGCGACCCTGATCTATACTTCCGGTACCACCGGCGATCCCAAGGGCGTGATGCTGACGCATAATAATTTCATCAGCAATGTCGCCGCCTGCAGCGCCCGGGTCAAAGTCGACAGCAATGACATCTTTCTTTCCCACCTGCCTTTGAGTCATGTTCTGGAACGCATGTCGGGTTACTATATTCCTTTATATAACGGATCGGTTATCGCCTATGCCGAATCGATCGACAAGGTTTCCCAGAATATGACCGAAGTTTCGCCGACGATCATGATCAGCGTTCCCCGTCTCTTCGAAAAGATCTATGACCGGATCTACGACGGGGCCCAGCAGAGCAAGGGGATCAAGAAACAGCTGGTTTTCTGGGCTTTCGGGGTGGCTGACAAGATCGCCGCCTGCAAGCGTGAAAACCGTGAACCTTCGGGCGGGCTCAAGTTCCAGCAGGCCCTGGCCCATAAGCTGGTTTTCAGTAAACTGGGGGAAAAGCTCGGCGGG
>JAADEO010000172.1 GCA_013153415.1 Deltaproteobacteria bacterium | reverse complement strand
TGGCACGATACAGAGAATCCGTCTGTCGCCAGTGTCGGCGTGAAGGGGCTAAGCTGTTTCTCAAGGGAGACCGTTGCTATACTGAAAAGTGCGCCTTCGATCGTCGCGCTTACGCGCCGGGACAGCATGGCCAGAGAAGATCCAAGTTTACCGAATACGGCATGCAGCTGCGTGAGAAACAGAAGGTCCGGCGCATCTACGGCCTGCTCGAGAAACAGTTCCGCAGTTATTTCGCCAAAGCCGACCGGCAGAAGGGGGTTACCGGTGAGAATCTCCTGATCATGGTCGAGCGGCGTTTGGATAATATCGTCTACCGGATGGGCTTTACCAACACCCGGGCCGAAGCCCGGCAGCTGGTGTCGCACGGCCATTTCCTGGTCAACGGCAAGCGGGTCAACATCCCGTCCTACCAGCTCTCGATCAATGATGTGGTCGAGGTTCGGGAAAAAAGCCGTAAAATGGGCCGGATTGCAGAAGCCCTGGCTGCTGCCGGCCGGCGCAGTCTGCCCGAGTATCTCGAGGTCGACAAAGAGAAGGGCCGCGGGGTCCTGAAAGCTCTGCCCAAGCGTGAAGATATTTCTCAGTCGATCAATGAACAGTTGATCGTTGAATTCTACTCCCGCTAATCCTTAACTGGGGTCGCATATGTCATTGATATACAAAAACTGGCGTGAACTGATCAAACCCTCGGAGGTGAAAACCGACGAAGCGACGCTGACTTCGACCTACGGCAAGTTCGTGGTCGAACCGATGGAGCGGGGGTTTGGTATTACCCTGGGCAATGCCTTGCGACGAGTGCTGCTTTCCTCTCTGCAGGGAGCGGCGATCACCTCGTACCGGATCGATGGGGTCAACCACGAGTTTTCCGCCATCCCCGGGGTTCACGAGGATGTGACGATCGTTTCCCTGAACCTCAAGGGGGTAGCCCTGAAACTGCACAGCGAAGGGCCCAAGACTCTCTACATTGATGCCAAGGGAAACAAAAAGAAAGAGGTTACGGCCGGCGATATCATCGTCGACCAGGATGTTGAAATCCTCAATCCCGACCATCACATCGCCACCCTTGAGAGTGGTGCCAGCTTGAAAATGGCACTGACCGCCGAAACCGGCAAGGGCTACGTGCCGGCCGACCAACTCAGCGCCCGGCACTCGAGCCCGATCGGTACGATCGTTCTCGACGGGGTCTTCGCCCCGGTCATCAAGGTCAATTACGTGGTTACCAATGCGCGGGTCGGTCAGCAGACCGATTACGACAAGCTGACCATCGAGATCTGGACCGACGGCAGCCTCGAACCGACCGATGCTCTGGCCTACTCGGCCAAGATTCTCAAGGACCAGATGTCGGTGTTCATCAACTTCGATGAAGATATCGAGCCTGAAGAGGTCGAAGAGGTCGAGGTCGAGGAGAAAGAGGTCATCAACGAGAACCTCTATCGCAACGTCAGCGAGCTCGAGCTCTCGGTGCGTTCCGCCAACTGTCTCAAAAATGCCAACATCGAGCTGATCGGCGAACTGGTGCAGAAGACCGAAGCCGAGATGCTGACGACCAAGAATTTCGGTCGTAAATCTCTGCTCGAGATCAAGGATATTCTGGCCGGAATGGGATTGTCATTGGGCATGAAGCTGCCCGACTTTGATCCCAAGAATGCCGAAATGATCAAAAAAGTAATGAGTGACGATTACGAAGACTGATATTTCGTAACCACAATAGAATAGCAAACAGCGCAGAAAACGGGATGGTGGAGCAAAAGGTCCAACTGCGCGCGGGGCTGTAATTCTGACTGAAAACCCGGCTATCCGGACAGGGTACGTCGTGGTGATGATGAATTGAGAGCAACGCAAAGGATGGACTTTTTCACTAGTCATCAGGAAATGGGCGCTGCCGGTATCATTGCCAAGCGTTAAAAGGAGAAGATAACTTATGCGACATAGAGTTTCCGGCCGCCGGCTGGGTCGGGGTCCCAGTCACCAGAAAGCCATGTTCAGGGCTCTGGCCGCGGCGTTGATCACCCATGAACATATCGAGACCACCGATGCCCGGGCCAAGGAGTTGCGCCGGGTTGCCGACCGCCTGGTTACCCTGGGTAAAAAAGGCACCCTGCATGCCCGCCGCCAGGCTTACAAGTTTCTGAATAACCACCAGCTGGTCCAGAAGCTCTTCGATGAGATCGCACCGCGTTTCAAAGACCGGCCGGGAGGCTATACCCGTCTGATCAAATCCCGGATCCGGGTTGCCGACCAGGCGCCGATGACCTTTGTCCGCTTCGTCGATGAGGCTCTGCCGGAGAAGAAAGAGGTCGAAAAGGCCCCGAAGACAGCTTCGACGGTAGAATCCCAGGTCAAGGCTGCGGTCGAAGAGGAGCTGGAAGCCGGTGGTGACGCCACCGCAGCGGAAACCGCAGTAGAGGACGCCCAAGAAGAAGCTGCCGATGAAAGCACCGGGGCTGAAGGTGACACTGAGGCGACCAAGGAAGAAAAAGAGAGCAAAGAATAGTTTTGCCAACAAATCCGATCGGGAAGGCGGGTTCTCTTACCTCGTGTAAGGGGAAACGCCTTTTTTTTATTTTTTTGTTGAGTTGTGGTTGTTTCCGGGATTTGGCTTATGAAGCGGGTAACCTATGTTGCAGTTGTGGTTTTTTCAGGAGCTTCCCCGGTTGACTTGACCGGGGAGTAGTGGTAGTTGCCGGGGATGGTTGTAATGGAGAGAAAAGTTCTGGGCCGGAGCCGGGTCGGTATCGCTGGAGTCGGGGGATTGGGTTCCCACGTCGCCGTGGCCCTGGTCCGGGCCGGGGTCGGCGGGCTGGTGCTGGCTGATTTCGATAGTGTGGAGGAAAGCAACCTTGAACGGCAGTGCTATTTCCGGGACCAGGTCGGCCGCTTCAAGGTCGAGGCTTTGAGTGAAACCCTGGTCCGGATCAATCCGGTAGTCGAGATCCGCTGCTTTCCGGTCCGGGTTACGGCTGACAATCTGGTTGAACTGTTCGATGGTGTCGATGTCATGGTCGAAGCTTTCGATCGGGCCGATCAGAAGAGTCTGCTGGTCAGTACCTTCCGGCGCCGTTTTCCCGCCATCCCGCTGGTAGCGGCTTCGGGAGTGGCCGGTATCGGGCCGGCCAACCGGATCATAACCCGGCGGGCGGTAGAAAATCTCTACATTTGCGGTGATGGCAAAAGCGGGGTGGGGGCGCATACTCCTCTCCAGGCGCCTCGAGTCGGGATTGTTGCTCACCATCAGGCCCTGGCGGTATTGCGGTTGCTGCATGGTCTCGATCCCTGTGATGCCGACAATGGAGACGGATGTGCGATTGAAAATTAATGGAAAAGAGCGGCAGTATCCCGAGCCGATCAGTCTCGAGGAGCTTTTGCAGCAACTGGGTATCGAGCGGCAGGGCCTGGTTGTCGAACTCAACCGGGAAATACTGCCCTTGGAGCGGTTGGCCGAAATAGAACTTAAAGACAATGATGCCCTGGAATTGATTCAATTCGTCGGTGGTGGCTGATCTGTCCGGGGTATAATGAAGGATACTATATGATGGATAAACTTGTTATCGCGGGGCGTTCTTTCGCTTCCCGTCTCCTGGTCGGAACCGGTAAATTCTCTTCCAACCAGGCCATGGTGGCGGCCCTTGAGGCCTCCGGCTGCGAGATCGTGACCGTGGCCCTGCGCCGGGTCGATATCGATGATCCGGCCGATTCCCTGCTTTCTCATATCGACCGGCAGCGCTACCTGCTGCTGCCCAATACCAGCGGGGCCCGGGATGCTGCAGAGGCGGTGCGCCTGGCCCGCCTGGCCCGGGCGGCCGGCTGCGAGCCCTGGGTGAAACTGGAGGTTACCCCGGATCCTTACTATCTCCTGCCGGATCCGGTCGAAACTTTGAAGGCGGCTGAAACTCTGATCAAAGAGGGGTTTGTGGT
>JAADEO010000007.1 GCA_013153415.1 Deltaproteobacteria bacterium | reverse complement strand
AGGTCGCCAACGAGGTCGCCGCTCAGGTCGCGGCCGGCAACCGCCATATCTGCGGAGTCATGTTGGAAAGCTACCTGGTCGCCGGGCGCCAGGACTATCGGGATCGGGAGAGCGCCTGTTATGGCCAGAGCATCACCGATGCCTGCATTTCGATCGAACAGACTGCCACCCTGTTTGCCAGCTTTGCGGAAGCTGTCCGGCGCCGGAAATAGCGCTTACTTGTCGATGGTTTTGTTCCCGGTCCCGATATGGTCCGGGAGCGGAAGCGAGTAATCTTTTCTTGCTCTCCTAAAACCCAGTCGTCTTTGGCGCTGGCGGGATCATGTTTCTGGGGTTTTGGTTTCCGTCATTTGCCGGTATTCGCTTTCGCTTATCACCCTGACTCCCAGTTTGCGGGCCTTTTCGATTTTTTTGGCTCCGACCTTGGCCCCGCAGACGAGATAGTCGGTTTTGCCGCTGACTGCTTTCTGTACCCGGGCGCCGAGGTTTACGGCCTGGGCTTCCATCTCTTCCCGGCTCTGAGCCATTTTCCCGGTAAAGACAATGTTTTTCCCCGAAACCGGAGAGTCGTTTCCGGTGTCCGGCTGGTTCTCGGGGGCCAACGGTGTGGTTTTCAGGTTGAAACCCAGTTCCCGCATCCTGTTGATTTCATCCCGTTTCTCCTTCAGACCGGCAATGATTGCGGCGGCGGTGAGTTCGGCGAATCCGTCGATTGCGGCAATATCCTCGATCTCCGTTTCGTCGAGCAGGCGGGACAGGGGAATGCGGCTCAGAAGCCGGCGGCTGTCGCCCCGGCCCAGCGAAGGAATGCCGAAAGCGGCCAGGAAACGCCAGTCTTCGACCTCTTTGGTTCGGCTGACGGTCAGGGCCTCAACCAGATTCCTGGCCTGTTGCGGCCCGAAACCCAAGGCTGTTAAATCCTCTTCTTTCAGGGCGTAGATCTTTTCCAGGGTGTCATAGCCGGCCTCCACCAGTCGGGCGATGGTTCTGGGCCCGAACCAGTCGGCCGTGCCCAGGGTTTTGAACCAGTGCCGCAGACGCTGCTCGATCTGGGCCGGGCAGGCGGGGTTGGGACATTTGAGGAAATCGTTGCTCCAGGTCAAGGGGGTATTGCAGACCGGGCAGTTCTGTGGCAACTCGACTCTTGCGGCCGGCCGGATGACCCGTTCGAGTTTCGGAATCACTTCGCCGCTGCGGATGATCTCGATCCGGGCTCCGGGACCGAGTTTTTTCTCCCGGACCAGCCCCGCGTTATGGGCCGTGACCCGACGTATGGTGGCGCCCGAAACATTGACCGGTTCGACCTCGAGAACCGGGGTGACGGTGCCGGTGCGACCGACCTGCCAGGTGATTTCCCTGACCGTGGTGCGGGCGATTTCGCCCTTGCTCTTGATCGCGATCTGCCAGCGGTAATGGTGGTCGGTGTGGCCTAGACGGCGGCGGAGTTCGGGATCGGTGACTTCGGCGACGAAGCCGTCCAGCGGGTAGTCGATGTCCGCCCTGAGTTCTTCTTTCAGTTGCTCGAGCCGGTTCAGCAGCTCGTTTCCGCTGCCTTCCCAACCGGGCAGCCGGCAGTAGGGTACGAATTGGACGGCGCCGGCGGCCAGAGCTTTTTCCGCCAGGGGGTTGAGGGTGTCGGAGTTGACGATCCCGACCACGAGGTTGCGGGGATGTTCGAAATGGGCCGCGAGATGTTCGTTGAAATAGGAGTTGGTGATGACGATTTCACCCAGGCCCAGGCCCCGGCCGCCTACCGGTACCACGCCTTTGCGGAAAGCCGAGCTGATTTCGTAGCCGACCTCGCCGTTGCCCCGGGTGACGAAGACCGTGCCGTCGTCGCGGGCCGCAAGGCCGTCGAGTTTGGGGGTCAGCCGGAAAACCGGGGCCGGGAGATGGTATTCGGTTGCCGCTTTCTCGACCCGTTCGATAAATCGGGCCAGGGCTTCTTGCGTGTAGGCTTTCTCGGTCGAGAGCATGGGCTCGGGGTGGCGGATTTCGACCCGGCCGTTGAACTCCTCGGGTTCGACCCGATGGAGCCAGGGGTGATCGGGATCCTGCCGGCGCAAATCTTCGACCAGGTTATCGTATTCGGTGTCGCTGACCAACGGCTCTCCCCGGCGGTAAGCGCGGTTGTAGGCTTCCAGTTTTTCGACCAAATGGTCGAGAGAATCCTGTCTGTCGGTTGCGGGCATGGTTATTTTTCTCTTTCCTGCGGGCGTAAAACCCGATATTGTCGGTTACTGAAAACCAGGGGGCAGAGCTGCTTGCGGAACACGCCGTCGGCCGCAACCCGGGTCGGACCGCTGAGCAGATCCATTGCCGGCAGCCCCAGCAGGGCGGCCGGCAGATCTCCTGGCCCGGGATTTCGTTCCAGATCGTGGCGGGCCCGGTCGAGCAGGGTCATGGTATCGAAAGCGTAGAGATCGTAGAACGACGATTTATAAGGAAATTTTGCTTCGAAACGCTGGCGGTAGGCTTCAACCCGGGCTGGGGGACGGGGTTGTTCGGCGCAGAGATCGACCATCCTGGCGTCCGCGAAATAGTTGCCGCATTCGGTTGCCAGACGGGGATCGTGCAGGCTGCGTCCGGCATAGATCCGGGCTTTGACCAGGCCGTTGAAAGCCAACTGCGGCAGTAACAGGCGCAGGCGTCGGTAGAAATCGGCCAGGACCAGGGCCGTAAAGGGGTAGTCCGGCGGTTCGAGAGGGGGGCTACCCCGCTCTGGTTCTCTCAGTTTCAAGATGGCGGGACTGAAGTCGGTGGCCTTGGGGTCGTAGAAGACGGTTTGCCGGATACGCGTCTGGGCGGTGTTTTCGAGCTCCCGTCGTAAAGCGAATGCGAAATCACGGCCGAAGCGGTTGTCGGGCAGCAGCAGGGCGGTGCTCTTTTCCCCGGCCCGGCATAACAGCCGGCTCAAGGCCCGGGCCTGGTCGGCGGCACTGAGAAAATGCTGGAAAACGAAACGACTTGCCGCCGCTATCTCCGGCTGGGGCGACCAGAGGATCACAGGAATCTTTTCCCGGGCGCAGCAGCGGGCGGTTTCCCGGGCTGTCCGGCGGCGCAGCGGACCGAGGATGATTTTGACCCGTTGTCGTAAAAAGCGGGAAACGGCGGTTGTCGGGGGGATGGTCTGGGAGTCGATGAAATGCAGTTTCCAGGCGTATCCGGGTTTTGTGGTCAAGTTCCGGGCGAGTTCGATCCCGGCCCGGAAATGGCGGCCGATGTCGGCGTAAGCCCCGCTTGCCGGCAGGTAGATGCCGATATCCCAGGTCTTTTCCCGTTCCGGACGCGGTTTTCTCCGGACGGGGTTGCCGGTTGTTTCCGGCCGCTTTTGCGCCGGATGGGGAGAGACCAGTTCGCTTCCGGCGTTAAGGGCCCGGGCCGTTTGCGGAGAGATGCCGGCGAGCAGTCCCGTGAACAGGGCCAGGATCAGCCCGAAAATCTGTTGCCGGCTTGACCGGTCGGTGTTTCGCAGCATCCGTTTCCTATAGTGATTCTTGCTTTGCGTTGTCAACCGGCATTTCTATCCGCCGGTCGCCTGAGGAGTTGTCGCGGTGAACCTGATACTGTTTGACGATCAAGATCGTGTCGCCCGGGGACGAGTGGTTCTGGAGGGTCGCCGGGCCCGACACCTGGAAGAGGTTCTCAGGTGTCGGCGGGGAGATGTCCTGCGCGTCGGTTACCTGGGAAACGGTCTGGGCCGGGGCCTGGTGGTCGCAACGACCCCCGGCCGGGTGGAACTCGAAGTCGAGATCACGCAACCGGCGCCGCCTCCCTTGCCGGTGAGCCTGTTGCTGGCTCTGCCTCGGCCCAAGGTCTTGCGGCGAACTCTGGCCGCGGCGCTGACGCTCGGGGTCAAGGAGGTTTATCTTTTTCATGCCTGCCGGGTTGAGAAGAGCTATTGGCAGAGTCCTTTTCTGGGACCGGAGAAACTGCAC
>JAADEO010000134.1 GCA_013153415.1 Deltaproteobacteria bacterium | reverse complement strand
CCCGGCGGCCTTCTTATCTCTACTAATGCAAGGTTTCTCAGCTGCGGGCCGAGCCGTAACCATATTTGGCGACCACCTCTTCGATCTCTTTCAAGACCGTGGGATCGTCGATGGTCGAAGGCATGTTGTATTTCTGGTTATCGGCAATCTTGCGCATGGTTCCGCGCAGGATCTTGCCGGAACGGGTCTTAGGCAGGCGCGGGACTTCGATGGCGAGCTTGAAACAGGCCACCGCCCCGATCTGGTCGCGCACCATCTGAACCAGCTCTTTGGAGATCTCGGCCGGATCTTTGGTGACTCCGGCCTTGAGGACGAAGAAACCGACCGGAACCTGGCCCTTGAGGTTGTCTTCGACCCCGAGAACCGCGCATTCGGCGACATCGGGATGGGTGGCGACGATCTCCTCCATGCCCCCGGTCGAAAGCCGATGCCCGGCGACGTTGATGACGTCATCGACCCGACCCATGATGTAGATGTAGCCATCTTCGTCGATGTAACCGCCGTCCCCGGTGAAGTAGTAACCGGGATAGACGCTGACATAGGACTCAATGAAACGCTGGTCCTGCTGCCAGAGGGTCGGCAGGCATCCGGGAGGCAATGGCAGCTTGATGGTAACAATGCCCTCCTGGTTGGGGCCGAGTTCCTTGCCGTCGCTGTCGAGGATCTTGACGTTGTAGCCCGGAACCGCCTTGGTCGGCGAACCCGGCTTGATCGGAAACATCTCGATACCGACGCAGTTGGCGGCGATGGCCCATCCGGTCTCAGTCTGCCACCAGTGGTCGATTACCGGCACACCGAGCAGGTCGGAAGCCCAGTGGTAGGTGTCGGGATCGAGGCGCTCACCGGCCAGAAAGAGGTACTTGAAACAGGAAAGATCGTATTTCTTGAGGAATTCACCGTTGGGATCCTCTTTCTTGATCGCCCGAAAAGCGGTCGGAGCGGTGAACAGGACCTTGACCTTGTGCTCTGAAATCACCCGCCAGAAGGCCCCGGCGTCCGGGGTTCCGATCGGCTTGCCTTCATAGAGGATCGTAGTGCAACCAAGAAACAACGGTGCGTAGACGATATAGGAGTGGCCCACCACCCAGCCGACATCGGAAGCGGCCCAGTAGACGTCTCCGGGTTCGACCCCGTAGACCTGGCGCATACTCTGTTTCAAAGCAACGACGTGACCGCCGTTGTCCCGGACCACCCCCTTGGGAATGCCGGTGGTACCAGAGGTATAGAGGATGTAGAGGGGATCGGTAGCGGCCACGGTTGTGCAACCGACCGGCTCGGCAGCATCGAACAGCTCGTTCCAGTCATAATCGCGGCCCGGCTGCAGTTCGGCCGTAACCTGCGGCCGCTGGAAAATGATGCACTTTTCAGGTTTGCTTTCGGCCAGTTCGATAGCCTTGTCGAGCAGGGGTTTATAGGGAATTACTTTGGTTGCCCCTTCGAGCCCGCAGGAAGCCGAGATGATCAGCTTCGGTTTGGCATCATTGATACGGATAGCCAGCTCGTTGGAAGCAAATCCACCGAAAACCACCGAATGCACCGCGCCGATCCGGGCACAGGCCAGCATCGCGATCATGGTTTCGGGAATCATCGGCATGTAAATGATGACCGTATCGCCTTTTTCCACGCCCTGACCCTTGAGAACTCCGGCGAACCGGGAAACCAGGTCCAGCATCTCATTGTAGGTGAATTTTTTTACGGTGTTGGTCTGCGGGCTGTCGTAGATGACCGCGACCTGGTCGGCCCGGCCGTTTTCAACATGGTAATCGAGTGCGTTATAGCAAGTATTGAGCTCGCCCCCGGTGAACCAGCGATAGAAATAGGGGGCTCCGGAATCGTCCAGCACTTTATCCCATTTCTTGACCCACTGCACATCCTCAGCCGCAGCGGCCCAGTATTCATTCGGGGATTCGATTGACTGACGGTACAACTCTTCATATTTTCCCATTTAACACCCTCCTCAATGCTGCAAGTTAAAACATCCTATAAACCCCCTCTGATTTAATCCTGAATTCAGGCTCGGGAGGCTTGCGAAAAATAGCGCAAAAGCTACGCCGGTAAAATAGTGGTTTATCAGTAAACCATCACCCGAAAGAAGTCAAGGGCAATGTGTATACAATAGATATTGGTCAGTCCCGCGGCGGGGCTCGGTTCTCGCTGATCCCGGGATTGAATGGGTTCCGGCCCCGCCCATCTGATTTTACCGGCGAAAACACCTTAAACCATAGAATAGCTTGATCAGCCAACAGCTTTCCCGGTTCCTGGCTGGCGGCCAAAAACAGGGAAACCGTTTCCACCCCCAGTATAATCACATAAACGGCTGGAAAAGGGCGATAAAATCACAATCGGGCAGCCATCGGGTTTCTCGAAGAGGGTTTTTCCGCTTGAAGTCCGACCACTGGAATACCCAGCCCCCAACCGTCCCTACCTCCCAGACAGCCGCATAATGACTTTTTCCTTGACATTTTTATAACACTCTTATAGAAAACCAGTCCCGGAGACTGGAAAGACGGCTGCTGAAAAGAGTTCTTGAGACTCTGAAAGTTGTTGTATTTTGTATGTTTTCGGCAATATGCGGAGCTTCTGTATCACCAAAACAGGCACCGCTAAACAGAAACCTTATAAAGGCAGGAGGGTTATCAATGGCAGACACTGAACTGAAACAAGTCTACGAAGTACCGGCCGAATTCAGAGCCAAGGCTTACATCAAAAGCCGTGAAGAGTACCAGAAGATCTACGATGAAGCGGTCCAGGACAATGATGCCTTCTGGGCCAGAGTAGCCAAGGAACAGGTCACCTGGTACAAAGAGTGGGATCAGGTTCAGGATTGGAAGTACAGCAAGGACGAAGTCTACCTTAAATGGTTTATCGGCGGCAAACTCAACGTCTCCTACAACTGCCTTGACCGCCACCTGGAAAAACGCGGCGACCAGGTCGCCATCATCTGGGAAGGCAACGAACCCACCGTCGACCGCAAGTACACCTACAAGGAACTGCATGAGCAGGTCTGCAAATTCGCCAACGTCATGAAAGCCAATGGCATCAAGAAGGGCGATCGGGTGACCATCTACCTGCCGATGATTCCGGAACTGGCGATCTGCATGCTCGCCTGCACCCGGATCGGGGCCATGCACTCGATCGTTTTCGGCGGCTTCTCAGCCGATGCTCTCAAGGACCGGATCCAGGACTGCGAGTCCAACTTCCTGATTTCCTGCAATGCCTACTACCGCGGCGCCAAGCTTGTCAACCAGAAGCAGAATGTCGACAAGGCGATGGCCATGTGCCCGACAGTCAAGAACGCGATCATCGTCAATCATGAGCCCGATGTCGAAGTGCCGATGGGTGAAAAAGACCTCTGGTACCATGAAGAGATGGCCAAGGTCGATGCCAACTGTGAACCCGAATGGATGGATGCCGAAGATCCCCTCTTCCTGCTCTACACCTCGGGCTCGACCGGCAAGCCCAAGGGCGTTCTGCACACCACCGGCGGCTACCTGGTCTATACCTCTTTCACCCACAAATACATCTTCGACTACCATGATGGCGATATCTACTTCTGCGCCGCCGATATCGGCTGGGTCACCGGGCACTCCTACATCGTCTACGGCCCCTTGTGCAACGGCGCCACCACGGTGATGTTCGAAGGCGTCCCGAACTATCCCGACGCCGGCCGCTACTGGGATATCATCGGCAAACACAAGATCAACACCCTCTACACCGCTCCGACCGCGATCCGCGCCATCGCCGGCCAGGGCGATAAATACGTCCTCGACCGCCTCGACAAACTCGAAACCCTGACCCTGCTGGGCTCGGTCGGCGAACCGATCAACCCCGAAGCCTGGAAATGGTATTTCGAGCTGCCCGGGCGCAGCAAATGTCCGATCGTCGACACCTGGTGGCAGACTGAAACCGGCGGTATCCTGATCTCCGGTCTGCCCGGCGCCATCGACATGAAACCCGGTTACGCCACGA
>JAADEO010000159.1 GCA_013153415.1 Deltaproteobacteria bacterium | reverse complement strand
GAGGTGGCAGCCCGAATCGAGGCCGAACTCGACCGGCTGGGGCTGAAGGATGAGATCGAACTGCGCCAGACCGGTTGCCATGGCTACTGCGAACGGGGACCGATTATCGTCATTCATCCCGAAGAGACCTGCTATCTGCAGATCACCCCCGAGGATGTGCCGGAGATCGTTACCGGAATAAAAGAGAAAAGTGTGGTGGAACGTCTCTTCTACGTCGATCCCGAAAGCGGAGAGAAGATCGAACACGAGAATGAGATTCCTTTTTACAAATACCAGGAACGGCTGGTTTTCGGGGCCAACGGCGCCCTTGATCCCAAGAGTATCGAGGACTACCTGGCTCAGGACGGTTACGCTGCCCTGGCCAAGGCGCTTTCCGGAATGACCCCGGTCGAGGTGCTTGAGGAGGTCAAGAAGTCCAACCTGCGCGGTCGCGGCGGCGGCGGTTTTCCGGCCGGCCGCAAGTGGGAGGAATCGCGCAAGGTCGAAAGTGATATCAAATATGTCATCGTCAACGCCGACGAAGGCGACCCCGGCGCCTACATGGACCGGGCCCTGCTCGAGGGCAATCCCCATGCCGTGCTCGAAGGTCTGATTCTCGGAGCCTATGCGGTCGGGGCCCGGGAAGGGTATGTCTATGTTCGCCAGGAGTATCCTCTGGCGGTCGAAAACATCAATCTCGCGATCCGCGAAGCTGAAGCCCACGGTTTCCTGGGCGATAATATCCTGGGGTCGGATTTCTCCTTCCGGGTTTTCGTCCACCAGGGAGCCGGGGCCTTTGTCTGCGGTGAATCGACGGCCCTGATGACCGCGCTCGAGGGCCGGGTCGGCGAGCCGCGTCCCAAATACATCCGCTCGGCGATCAAGGGGCTGTGGGAGAAGCCCAGCGTCCTGAACAATGTCGAAACCTGGGCCAACGTGCCGCTGATCATCAGCAAAGGGGCCGACTGGTTCACTCAATACGGTACCGAGGGCAGCAAAGGGACCAAGATCTTTTCGCTGGTCGGCAAGATCGTCAACACCGGCCTGGTCGAGGTGCCGATGGGGATGACCCTGCGCGACATCATCTACAAGATCGGCGGTGGTATTCCCGGCGGCAAGAAATTCAAGGCGGTGCAGACCGGCGGTCCTTCCGGGGGCTGCATTCCCGAAAACCTGCTCGATCTTGAGGTCGGTTTCGACGAACTCTCCAAGGCCGGTTCGATGATGGGCTCCGGCGGCATGATCGTTATGGACGAGGAGACCTGCATGGTCGACGTGGCCCGCTATTTCATCGAGTTTCTGACCGACGAGTCGTGCGGTAAATGCGTACCCTGTCGCGAGGGCCTGCGCCAGATGCTGAAGATCCTGACCCGGATCACCGAGGGCCAGGGCCGCGAAGGCGACATCGAACTGCTCGAGGATCTTTCCGAGGTCGCCAAGGAGGCGGCCCTGTGCGCTCTCGGCAAGAGCGCTCCCAATCCCTTCATGAGCACCCTGCGCTATTTCCGGGATGAATACGAGGCCCATATCAACGAAAAACGCTGCCCGGCGCTCTCCTGCAAGGAGCTGATCAACTTCTGGATCGATCCGGAAAAATGCCGGGGCTGCGGCTCCTGCCGGCGCAAATGTCCGGCCGATGCCATCATCGGCGGCAAAAAGACCATCCATGTCATCGATCAGTCCAAATGCACCAAGTGCGGAACCTGTATCGATGCCTGTCCCGACAAGTTCGCGGCCGTGACCAAACTCTCCGGGGTGCCGGTGCCCGAGGCTCCGCCCGAAGACCAGCGGGAGATCAGCAAGGAGGGAAAAGCGTAATGAGCGATTTTCATCTGGAAATAGACGGAAAAAAAGTTGCGGCTCGGGAGGGGATGACTATTCTCGAGGCCGCCCGCGAGGCCGGTATAAAGATTCCGACGCTTTGCCACCATGAGGCCCTCGAGCCTTTCGGCGGATGCCGTCTCTGCACGGTCGAACTCGACATGGGTGACTGGAGCAAAATGGTGGTCTCCTGCGTCTATCCCGCGGCCGAGGGATTGGTGGTCCGCACCCGTTCGGAAAAGGTCGACCGGATTCGTAAAACCATTATCGAACTGCTTCTGGCTCATGCTCCGGACGCCTTCGAGCTGATCGATCTGGCCAAAGAGTATGGTGCCGACCGTGATCGTTTCGACAAGGAGGCCTCCTTCTGCATCCACTGCGGTCTCTGTGTCCGCTACTGCGCCGAGGTCAAGCAGGCCCACGCCATCGGTTTCGTCGACCGGGGACCGAACAAGGAGATCTGTTTCGTACCCGAACTCGCTGCCACCGTTTGCTGGGACTGCAAGGAGTGTTTTCCGCTCTGTCCCACCGAGGCTTTGCAGGCCGCGTTTGTTCTGGTTCGGGGGCTGTTCGAAAAACCGGCTGATGCTTCTTGACGGAGCAGTGACGGGATAGATTTATATGCTGTCGCTGATTTTTAACTGATTGCGGATTAGGGGAGGAGAAGATGAAAGCAAGAATGAGATTGATGTTTATCGTGTTGCTGGTCGTGCTGGTGAGTGTTGCGAATGTGTGGGCTTTTCAGCCGGTTGAGGCGGAGGCGCCCGGCCAAGAGGTTAATATCCCCTATGTCGTTTCTATCTCCGAGAGTGGATGGTGGACCGGGATATCGATCACCAACGACAGTGACGCCAGTCTGGAAGGCATGCGTTTGCAGTTTCGGACTGCGACCGGGGCCGATGGTTACAAGCCCAACAAGATTATGCCTTTTGAGAAATATGAGACCGTACTTGATGATATCGGGCCGCGGGCGATGCTGGTAGGTACCCTGAGCGGACTCTACACCGGAGGCGTCGGTCTCAAACAGCTGCCTTCTGATTATGGTTCGGTGAGACTGTATCATCCCGGCGACGATCCTTTCAGTGTTACTGTTTATATCGGCGGACCTTCCGGGTTCGCTTATCAGGTTTTCAGGTCGCACTCGACCAATTGATTTTCAATCGTCGTTCAGGGGCGCTATGAGTGGCGCCTTGGAAAGTCGACAAAAAACCGCGACCCTGAATGGGGTCGCGGTTTTTTTATTGTCCGTATTGCAGGTGTGGGGCAGGATCAGTCGGATCGGAGTTCCTCGTACGCGGTGCTCGTGAACCTGGGGGTGCAAATGCACAGGAAGACCAGCTCACCAGTACCGGTGTTGCTGATGCGCTGGCGGCACAGGGGCGGAATAATGACGATATCTCCCGGGGCCACCTCTCTGGGCGGCAGTTCTCCTATTTCGACCAGGCCGCGGCCGGAGAGAATGTAATAGCGTTCAGTAATCCCTTTCAGCCGATGCCATCGGGTCGAGACTCCGGGCTCGACCCGGGCCCGGGCGATCGAGACCTGGGGATCTTCCGGAGAGTTGCTGATCTCGAGGATATGGCAGTTCTCGCTCGTCGGGAACTCATCCGCGGGATCTTTTCTGATAATGCGTGGTTTCATCGGTCGTCCAATCTGCCTGTTCCCCGGCACTTGGTCGGGGTCCTCTCCATGCAAGCGCTCTTTAGCGGAAGGCCTGTTTGCGCCAGGCCCGCCAGAGAGCCAGGCCCAGACTCAAAAGATTATGGTTGCGGCCCGAGGGCGGGCTCATGGCGTATCCCGAATGCCGTTCGATCTTCCAGGCGATGTAGTCGGGTCCGCCATGAAATGTGGTAAAGGCTTTGAGCAGGCGCAGTATGGAAAGAATCTTGCCTTGTAATGATCTGACTTTCCAGGCTTTTCTGGCATTTTCCCGGTATGCCGATGGGATTTTCGAGGTAAATGAGAACTCGGTTCCGGGAGTGCTGCTGACCGAAAAACGGCTGATCCCGATTGCGACCGGGGTGATGCGATCATAATAATCCCGGTCGGCCAGGTAGAGTCTTTTCCCTTGACCCGGTCTTTCGGGCCGCAATTCGCTGGCGTAGCTCAAATCGAGTCCCAGGCTCCAGAGCATCTGGCTGGTGAAGGTCGCCGGCAGGCAGGGGAGAAC
>JAADEO010000109.1 GCA_013153415.1 Deltaproteobacteria bacterium | reverse complement strand
GAATGGCGTGGCCGCAGTTGCTGGTTGGTGACAGTCGGAACAGCGGCCTGCGGATACGGGTTCGTGCACGAATTTTTTGAGCAGATTGCGATTGGCGGCCGAATGCGGGTCATGACAGTCGAGGCAGTTGTCGGTGATCGGGTAGTTGCCGTGCTTTTCCCGGAAAGAGGTTTGCGAAAAATCATGGCAACGGCGGCAGAGTTCAGCCGGGGGTTGGGCCAGGAGAGCGGGGAATTCGCCACCGTGAGGGTCGTGACAGGTCAGGCAACCTTTTTCCAAAGGTTGATGACGCCAGGCCCGGGTAAACTGTTCGGCATCGTGGCAGCCGTAGCAGAGCTCGACCTCGCTTTTGGGCAGCAGTCCCGGATTGGGAGCGTTGTGGGGGTCGTGGCAGGTTTTACAGTGGCCCCGGCCAACTGGTTGATGCCGGTTGGCGGCCGGGTAGCGGTTCAGATCCTGAGCCAATTTTTTGTGGCATTTGTAGCAGAGGTTCGGGGTCGGAAGCTTGAGATAGATCCCACCGACCAGGCCGTGAGGCCGGTGGCAATCCCGGCAGCGGCCCTTCTCCAGGGGTTGATGGATGACCCCGGATCTGAACTGCTTGGCCATTTCGGGGTGGCAGTCCAGACAGCCTTTACGGGGCTTCCTGGCCCGGGGCGCGGTTTTGCAGGAGATTAGCGGCAGAAGGATGAGGAGTACTGCGGCCAGGACCGGAAGCCAGGGCCGGAAAGCGGATGTTCTACTCAATGTTCATTACTCCTTTTCAGCTTCCTGGAGCAGTTCCCGGCGGAGCCGCTGCCAGATTTTTTCATCAACCTTGATGGTGGATCGGCTTTTCAGCTTGTCGAGCAGTTCCCGTTCTTTTTCCTGGTAACGTTTTCCCCACAGCATTTTCCGGAGCTGGTCGGAAACCTCGTCCAGTGGCTGGGGCCGGCCGGGATAACGCCGGATCAGCTTGACGAAAACCGTATCCCGGTTGCGCTGGATGGGAGCGCTGATCTGTCCTGGTGCCAGACCGGCGACCACTTTTCGTAGGAACGGGGGAAGTTTGGAAACCGGAGACTTCTGCATTTCGATGCCCCGGCCGAAACGGGGGGTCATGACCTTGAAAAAATCGCGCCCTTCTTTGAGTTCCTGCTGAATCTGGGCGGCCAGTTTCCGGTCGGAGGTCTGCACCCAGGCGACATCAACGACATCGGGTGTACGGAAATGATCCGCCAGCCTGTTATACTCCTTTTCCAGATCGCTGTCGCTTATTTTGACCAGCGGGTCGAGCACGGTCTGCTTCCAGGCGATGACCAGACGGTTGCGGCGATAGAAATCATAAACCTCTTTGAACGGAGGTTTTTTCTCGTAGTGACGGGCGAGGGCTTCCTTGCCGATCAGGGTCTGGGTGATGATGTTGTTGATAATGCGCTCTTTTATCTGTTCCTCGGAGAGGCGGTTGTCTCCCCGTCGCTGCCGGTTCATCTTCTCTTCCTGAACCAGGTAGGGGATTATGCGGTTGCCATCGATTTTAAGATCGCCGATCTCGAGAATGATCTTTCCGCGGGTGGCGGCATCACTTTTCGGGTTCAGAGCCTTGAGGTGGTCTTCATGGACTATGGGCCGGTATTTTTCCCGCAGGCGTTTGAACAGGGCCTGGTTGAGCTCGGTCTGCTGGCGCCGGAGCAGCTTTTTGACCAGTTTTTTCCGCAGGCGGGTGAAATCCTCGTCACTGCCCTTCTGGATGTCGAGAACTTCGACCAGAAGAATACGGTTGTTGTAATCGATGGTGAAGAACTCGCCTGGCTTGCGGGGGCTGCTGAATACCTCGCGCAGAGCGCCGTCAACCGACAGCGGTCTGACTGTGGCCTGTTTCCAGACCGGTGGCTTCTCCAGGCCGGCGGCGGCCGCCGCAGCCGCTGGTTCAAGGCCCTCTTCCCGGGCTTTGCGAACCCTTTGCGCGGCTTCGGGAGATGGCAGTTCGATGATCGCCAAGTGGTAGAGAGGCTGGTATTTTTCGTTGTACAGTTTCCGCAATTGAGTTTCGTCGGGTTCCTGCAGGTGGCTGTCGATCTCGTCCGCCTTGAGCAGCATCAAGGTTCTGAATTTCAGGAAGACTTCGATTTTATGGCGGTATTCAGGATTGTCGGAAAGCTGCATCTGCTGTGCGTCTCTGAGCATCAGGAGCCAGTCGATATAGGAATCCGGTGTTTCCGGCACCGGACTTTTCTTTTCCCGCCAGTTCTGCCACCAGGAACGGTAGTCGGTGTCGGAATAGGAGTCTCCATCGATGGTCAGCAGAATCTTCCGGCTCGAAAACCATCCGGCCCGGGCCGGACTGGAAGAGAAGACCGCTGTCGCGAGAACGGCGAGCAATAACAAGAGGGACAGGTGGAGGCTTGATTTTTTCATAAACTCCATAAATTGGAAAACAGTCCTGTTCAGCAAAATGTTTTCCGGTTGCGGGCCAGGTCCGGGCTGGAAATATCAACATCCGCCGTAGCCTTGAAGGCGCCATTGTTGAAAGATATCGCGAGCCATCTGCTGGAGCAGGCCGCTGACTGTGGTGATGAGGCCGAAATGGAGAACTTTCTGATAGTCGGTACCACGCCGCCTGAGAAAAGTGGCGGCGATTTTTTCACCGTTGACCGTATCGACCAGATCGAGTTCCAGGCTGATGAGATAGCCCGGTCCGATGTGGGAGTGTTCGATGGTGTTGATACGTCCGGTAATGACGGCATCGATTCCCAGCTGTTCGCGCATGGCTCTGAGTTCATCGGTTCCGGGAGCGGTTTCCGGCAAAATGCGGTTGCGGTAAAAAAAAAGCTCGATATCTCCCTCTGGCAGCACCTGGAACAAGTGGGCCTGAACCAGTTCTGAAAAAAATATCCGTTCCGCCTTGAGACCCAGGCGCGGATCGCCGTTGTTGCAGGTGAAAGGCAAAATCGCCACCCGGCAGATCCGGGCCGGAGGACCGGTGGTCAGGGTCTTGGTGATAGGCTCGGGGCGGCTGCCGCAGCCACCCGGCAGAAAAAGAAAAAAGAGCAGGAGCGCCGGCAAGACCTTGTGCCGGTAACAGGATGCCCGGGATCGCATTAGCGCCTTATGAGGTCGCTTTCTTGTCCGGAAAACAAGAAAATATTCTGATGAGAGCACTTGTTTGCGAGCCGGAAAGATCCGTTTGGGTTGCGGGATTTGTCCCTGCATCAAAAATCTTCACTCCACTTCTTCCGGGTTTTCTGTCTTGCCACATCGAGATCGTGCCCCGGCATGTAGATCCGCTCATCGCTCAGGGTGAAAAGGTTGCCGATCTGGTCTCTGGTTTCCAGTTCGCAACGGATGAAATTGCTTTCGTATCCTTTCGGCAGCGCGATTTCGGCCGGTAATTCGGTGCCGGAACGGCTCAGGACCTCATCGCCTGTGGGCGAATAAAGATTGAGATGCCAGGTTTGCAGTACGGTTCTGTCGGCTTGGTTCGGGTCCTCAATCTGGAGGAGAACCTGCCGGTCTTTGCGGATGGTTTTTACCGTCAAGGGGGGACATTTGCGTTGGATCGCGATCTCCCGGCTCACCTCGGCCTGGTTGCCGGCCGCATCCCAGATGCGCAGGGTGAAAATGTAGCGGCCGTCGGCCAGGAGGTTGTGACGGCTGTCCCATCCCCGCCAGGCCATGCGGTTCGGCAGGCGACCGGAATAGGTTTCCTTGAAGATGTTGGTTTTTTTCTGGTCAGTTACCTGTACCTGCCAGCGGTTGATCGGTACCTTGTGAGAGTAGTGGGAAACCAGAACTACCTGCTTGTTGAAAACCAGGATCCCGTCTATTTTCTGGGCCTGTCTGAAATCGACGCTGAGCCGGGGCGGGGTGTTGCAGACCTGGTAAGAGGTCAGTTGCTTCTCGATATAACTCGATTGCTTTTGCGCTCGTTTCCAGACCAGACGCAAAGAAAGCGGATGGCGGCCCTCGTTGGGCGGCGCCGTCCAGCGGCCGC
>JAADEO010000137.1 GCA_013153415.1 Deltaproteobacteria bacterium | reverse complement strand
AACTTGCTCTGACATAACATCCTCTTGCAAAAAGTGCCGTCTCCTGACGACGTTGTAAAAAACCCGACCGTGCTGGTCGGTTCGAACAAGGCCTAGTTAACCCACCTGCGGCAATAATGCAAGGGGAATCTACTAAAAATATCCAATTATTTGAAAAAAATAATTTCGCAAGCGCCGGAGTTTCTCGGGGCTGTCCGGCGTGTTCTGGCGAGAATACACTGTTTTCAGTCGAGCGGGACTGCACTCAGGCCGGCCCTCCAGGTGTTTTCCCGGTTGTCGTAAAGGAGAAATGTACTGATCGGCTGGGTTGCTTCTATTGTCAGGGTGCCGCCGTTGAGTTCTTTGTTGAAAACTTCGGCCAGGGATACGGGCAAGCTGCCCTCGGCGGGAATCGAGGCTGTTTTGCGGATCTCCCCTGTGCCGTCGGTATCACGATAAATAAGGGTGAGTCCGGTTTCGGTTTGGTTGGGATTGCAGACCATCAACTCCGATATCCATTCCTTGTTGACAGCCAGGTGGGGACAGATAAAACGGCGATGCAATGCTGTTTTCAGATCTATATCGAACATCTTCATGGCTTCGTTATTACCGATCAGAGCCAATCCTGCCAGCTGGGCTGTAGAGGAGATTTTTACCCACCCTTCATCGGGGCCGTATTTTAAATCAATAGCGAAAACCTTCTGTCCGAGGGGGGGAATGGTTTTTATCTCACTGCCCATTGGCATTCCCGAATAATCATAATAATCGAATTTGACTCCAATATCCTGTTTTCCCGAATTTGCCAGGGCGATGCCGGTCCAATGGCTGTCATCGACCAGGTAGTAGGGGATATAGCTAAAATATTGATAATCGTCATCCGGATTGAAGCGCATATAGTTGGAAATAACCGATTCCATGGCGGAAACCAGTCTGGTGGCTCCATTGTATCCCGACGGGCAGAAGTGGGATATTATAGCCACTAGGCGACGGTTTCCGCTCAAATCATAGATCCAGGCTGGCCCGCCGCTCTGTCCATGAGTAATATCCAGGTCGAATTCCATCACGCGGTTGTCAGTGCCGCTATAGCCGGTTACCCTGCCACTGGCAAACCACATATCATAACTGTCGCTCTCATTCTGTACTTCACTCGGATACCCGGCATGTTCGACTACCGTCGGGGTGGCGTCATATTCGATTGGCATGAAGGTCGTGATCCGCGAGAAAGATTGGCCCGTCAGGATCATACCGTAATCGAAAGCGGAATCCCAAGTGTCGATATATATCGAACTGGCAACCATATTGACATCAGTGGCTATACCGAATTCCATGGTCGTGTCCGTTCCTTCATGATCCTGATGCATGGCGGGGTAGACGCTCATATTCTGCGCCCAGCTGGTGGCTATCGGTGGCAGAAGGACATGTCCGCAGGTCAGAACGCAGTGAGGTGCAATCAGAATGCCAGAACCGGCATAAAGGGGGATTTCCGACTCGATATAGCATATCGTGTTCCAGGGGTAGGTGGTAATGTCGGCAAAGGAGGTCACCCGGACGCGGTCATCGGTACCGATAATTCCCTTGGTTGTTTCCGAATCTGTCAAACGGTTTTCAGGAAAGGGATTTCTGTCTGTGATTTCGGTTTGCTTGTCAACCATAACATCAGGTATTTGTTTAGTCACATTGGTCGAGATTTCAGCCACGTTTGAGACAAGCGGAAGTGTTGATGCGGGAATTGCCGCCCGATCAGGTTGCCTGATTAAGTGGCGTGCTGCCTGGAGCCGGCTTTCGGTAAACAGGTGTTTCGAAGCGTTTAAAAGGATACCGGCTTCAGTGGCTGTCAGTCGACGGGTCTCTGGTTCAAGCATCTTGATGGCCAAACGAGTTTCACCTGTAGCATCCTGAAACTCGAACTCCTTCCACTTGTAGAAACGGCTTTCGATTACCTGGCAGACCAGGTGCTCGGCCGAATTCTCGTTGATCGCCGCCGGGCAATCAACCACTGGCATGGTTTCGAGATTCGCCCCGCGGCGTTGCAGGTGGGCTGCCAATTCGGAGCATGGATTCACGGGTTCAGGAGCGGCGGGAGCGGTTGAGACCAGTAGTTGGGCGACCAGGATCGCCAGTAAGGTAAAAAGAATTCTGGTCAGCCTGGGACGCAGGTGCAACCTTAGGAAGAGGGGATGTAATTTCATTTAGTCCTCTTGTGAGCTAGAGATTAGCGGGTAAAATTTTTATACCATCTCAGGTTGCTCCTGGTAGTTCAGGGTGCCGGATCGTTTGGCTGCGCGATCGTCAGACGTTGAACCGGATCTCGATGATTTCGCCGGGTTGGACGATATAATCGCGGTCGACGACCCTGGCCGCGCCCTTGGCCTTGCAGTCGTTGAAATTGTGGTGGGCCAGGTAGTCGTCGAAGCTGACGACGTCGCCCTTGATGAAGCCGCGGGCCAGATCGGAGTGGATCTTGGCGGCGCAGGTGATGATGTCGGAACCCTGTTTGATCAGCCAGGCGTGGGACTCGGTCGGACCGGTGGTGTAGAAGAACATGTAACCGGCCTGATCGAGGGCCTTTTCGATGATCTGGTTCGGAGTCTCTCCGCCTTCAAGTCGGATTACCGGTTTGAGGCTCAAGGGGTCGGCTTTGACCAGGGTCTCCCTCTCCTCCGGAGACAAGTCGAGATCGCAGAGCGGGGTTTCGTTCTCCAAAGCCTCCTGGGCCCGGGCCAGCAGGGCTTTCTCCTCTTCGCTCTCGGCCCGGTTGAGCCGGGTCTCGATCTTTTCGATATCCAGGATCAGCAGGTCGAGCAGGCTTTCTTCGGGGATGACGATGGCCTCGACGTGGACGGTCTCGTCGCGGATGAACTCGACGAAGAGCGGTACCACCTTCTTGGGTTTGTCTTTTTCCTCCAGCGCGATCAGCCGGGGATCGTTGTATTTGACCTTGCCTTCCGGCAGTTCGATCGCCATGAAACCGATTTTCACAGTTGAGCTCCTTTTTTCTAGCGGGTCAGATGTCGGTACTTGATGCGGTGGGGACGGTCGGCCTCGGCTCCGAGACGGGCTTTGCGGTCGGCTTCGTATTCGGAGTAGTTGCCGTCGAACCAGACCACCCGGCTGTCGCCTTCGAAGGCCAGGATATGGGTGGCGATGCGGTCCAGGAACCAGCGGTCATGACTGATGACGACGGCGCAGCCGGCGAAATTCTCCAGGGCTTCCTCGAGCGCCCTCAAGGTGTTGACGTCGAGGTCGTTGGTGGGTTCGTCGAGCAGCAGAACGTTGGCGCCGGCTTTCAGCATCCGGGCCAGGTGGACGCGGTTGCGCTGGCCGCCTGACATCAGGCCGACCTTCTTCTGCTGTTCGGAGCCGGAGAAATTGAAACGGCCGACGTAGGCCCGGGAATTGATTTCGCGGTTGCCGAGTTTTATGACTTCATAGCCTTCCGAGATCGCCTCCCAGATCGTACTCTCGGGATCGAGGCTGTCGCGGCTCTGGTCGACGTAGGCGAGTTTTACGGTTTCACCCAGACGGATCGAACCGTTGTCGGGTTGCTCCTGGCCGGTGATCAGCCGGAAAAGGGTGGTCTTGCCGGCCCCGTTGGGACCGATGACCCCGACGATGCCGCCCGGAGGCAGGGCGAAACTCAGGTTTTCGAAAAGCAGTTTGTCGCCGTAGGCCTTGGAAAGCCCATCACATTCGATGACGACCTTGCCGAGCCGAGGGCCGGGCGGGATGTAGATTTCGAGGTCGCGGGCCCGCTTCTCACCCTCGCTGCCGAGCAGCTCCTCATAGGCCCTGATCCGGGCCTTGGCCTTGGTGTGGCGGCCCTTGGGGCTCATGTTGATCCATTCGAGCTCGCGCCGCAAGACCCTGCAGCGCGAGCTCGAATGGATCAGCATGAGCCCCAAGGGGCGTCACGCCAAGGCCAAGGCGCGGATTCGGGCCTACGAAGAACTGCTCGGCCAGCAGGGCGAGAAGCGGGCCCGCGAGCTCGAGATCTA
>JAADEO010000158.1 GCA_013153415.1 Deltaproteobacteria bacterium | reverse complement strand
GCCATTTTCTGCACAAAAAACAAGAAAAACCATCGGATATTCTGGTATTTTAAAAGGCAAAACTTTTATTGACCACGGAACACACGGAAAGTATGGAAAAATTCAGTGTATTCCGTATGTGCCGTGGTTTGAAGATTAAATTGTTTTGCCGCTGGTGTAATATCGCCAGTTACGGAAAAGTATCACCCTTCGTTCTTCGTTCAAGCCTGATCTTGAAGGTGGATTACCGTTGCTGGTCGACCCTCTTTATAGCGTAGCCAGACCGTCCGGTAGGCTGCTTCCAGTTTACGAACAGTTGCTTCCGTGTTGAAAAGCGGGTGGGTTTGCCGGTTTTCAGCCAATTGTTGGCGGATGGCGGCCAGGCTTTTCGAATCGTGGGCCAAGTCGATTGCCCGGCGGCGGTATCCTTCCAAATTCCCTGTCACCATTTCCGGTAGACCAACTGCATTAAGATTGCTTTCCGAGACCCGTGAGGCGAAATGGGCTCCTTTGAGAGTCAGCACCGGCACCCCGGCCCAAAGAGCGTCGAGGGTGGTGGTGTGGCCGTTGTAGATGCGGGTATCGAGGGCCAGGTCGGCCAGTTGCAGCCTGGCTAGGTGCTCGGCCTTGGTCGGCACCCGGGGAGCGAAAATAAGTCGTTTGGCGTCGATACCGCGCTTCTCGGCTTCCCGGCACAGGTTGCTCTGGCAAAGTTGATGGCATTCCCGCAACCAGAGGATGGACCCGGGAACGGCCTTGAGGATATCCATCCAGACGTTGAACATCACCGGTTCCAGTTTGAAAGGGGAGTTGAACGAGCAGAAGATGAAACCGGTTTCCGGGAGACCGCACTCCCGCCGGATTGGTCGCTTCGCGATCGAAGCCTGGTCGGCGATCATGAAACTGTCCGGTAGATAGATTGGTTTTTCGCTGTAGAACTGTTGCTCTTCCGGTGGGATGACGATTTTGTCGGCGATGATATAGTCAATGAAATCGGCTCCGGTGGTGCCGGGATAGCCTAGATATGAGATCTGGATCGGGACCGGTCGGTGGGCGCAGATCCCGAGCCGGTTGTCCCGGGTGTGTCCCATCAGTTCAATCAGAATATCGGTTCTATCAGCGGCTATTCTGGCGGCGGCTTCCCGATCACTGAGATCCCGCAGATCGACGAAGCTGTCGCAGTCCCGGGTTATCTGACGGCGGTAGGGACTGTCGTCATTTTTTCCGCAGGAGTAGGCGGTTACATGAAAGTGGTTTCGATCGTGCAAACGGAAGAGATTGAGGATGTTGTGAGCGACCGGGTGATCCTGGAAATCGCAGGAAAGATAGCCGATGCGGATCGGACTTTTCGGGTTGTTCGTCGTTGATGGTGGAGGCAGCATAATGCTTGATTCCTGAAAATAATGTTCAATTCTGTGGCGGGCGTCGTCGCGATTGCGCTGGGGGTCGGTATAGAATATCAGGCTGAGCATCGGAGCCGGATGGCGGCAGAGACGTTGTTCTTCATCGAGTTTGTCCCAGATGCAGGCTTGAGCCAGGCTCCAGAGCAGGTTGGCGTGGGCATCATCGAGTTCCGGGTCTATTTCCAGGGCGTGTTGGAAACATTTGATGGCATCAGCAGGTTTGCCCGATTCGTGTATAAGAATACCGATATTGTTCCAAAGACCTCCCTGTTGTGGTTTCTTGGTCAGGCAACGGGTCAGGGCCTGGTAGGCCTGTTCCGGTTTTCGCAGGGAATAACAGGCTGAGGCGAGCTGGAGGTTGAGGTCCGGATTGTCGGGTTCCTTTTCCAGCCCTTGCCGCAGGATTTGTTCCGCTTCCAGAAACTGTTGTTGATCAAGTAAAATTTTGCCGGCATTAAGGGCTGCCTCAGTTAATTGGGGATCAGCGGTAAAGGCTGCAAGGTAGTGACAGAGGGCTTCATCTGAGCGTTTGAGATTATGCAGGGAGTGTCCCAGGGTAAAGCGGATGATCGGGTTTTCGGGCTCCAGATGCAAAGCCCGGGAAAAGCAGTGGCAGGCCTTTTCTGGTTCATCTTCATTGGTATAGTATTGTCCTAGTCTCAGAAACGGCCGGGCTGGTTCCCGGGCAGCGGCTTGGCGCAGAAGCCCCAAGGCTTTGGGGTTATTGTCCAGAAGCTCCGCCAAGTTTTCGGGAAGCCCCAGTTTTGTACCCCATTCCCGGGCCAGGCGCTGATGAACTTCGAGTTCGATGTTGCGCCATTCGTGCCATTTTTCCTCGAGAGCCCGGCCGAAAGCGGCAGCAAAGGGACGGCCCTGCATTAGCGGGGATTCCCGGAGTCGGTTGCGAAGGTTCTTGTGTAGGGCTTTGAGCCTAACGGGATTTTGAGCCAGTTGGACGGCTTTTTCCAGGTATTCCTGTTCGCTGTCGGCAATCAGGTCAGCGTAGCCGATGGTTTCCAGGATGGTTCCGCCGATCCGGGCTGCGTGCCGGTCGCCACGCAGGGTGATGACCGGGGTGCCCATCCAGAGGGCGTCGAAAGTGGTTGTGGTGCCGTTGTAAGGGAAGGGGTCGAGGGCGATAGCGACCTGGTTGTAGGTCAGAAAATGTTTTTCGGTCGAGATTTCTTCCCCGGAGAAAATTAGGCGTTCTTCGGGGATATCCTGTTGCTGGAATAGTTCCCGAAAATAACGGACCGTGTCGGTATCGCTGAAGGTCTGATATTTGAGCAGCAACCGGGACCGGGGGAGGCGCTTTAGGATCTGCGCCCAAAGAGCGATTACTCGTGGGTTGAGCTTGCCGGGATTGTTGAAAGAGGCGAAAACTGTTTCATTGGGGAGTGGAGCTTGTTTGGCGATTACCAACTCGATGGCTTCTGGCGGGGGGGTGTAACAGAGAGACGGCGTTTCGAGGCGGACCAGTTTCTCGGTGTACTGTTTTTCCAGCTCAGGAGGGTCGGTCGGATAATCACTGATCCGGAAAGTATGGTTGCCAAGTCCGGTGGAACCCGGATACCCCAGCCAGGAGAATTGCACCGGGGCTGGTTGTCGGGCGAGCACCTCGAGCCGGTTGTTGGAGGTGTGACCCGAAAGTTCAACCAGAAGATCGATCCGCTGATGGCGGATCAGGGATGCGACGCTCTGATCGTCGAGTCCGGAAATAGGGTTCCATACATCGCATAAAGATTCTATTTTTTGTGTAAATTGATCGTAGCGGCAGGTGTCGGAATAGCCGTAGACCTCGAATCGGGTACGATCAAGGTTGTTCAGTAGGGGAAGTAAAAAGTAACTGACCGGATGGCGGTGAAAATCGCCGGAAATAAAAGCCAAGCGTAGTTTGCGGCCGCTCTTGAGATCGTTGTTATGGATCGGGATGGCGGTTGCGGCCAGAGGAGTGCCGCATTGACGCCACCAGCGTCGGGCCTCTTTGCGATAATCGGTTGCCCGACTGTCGGGATCGGCAATCATGGTGTAGAGCAGGTTGTCGTGATATTTTCCTTTGTCGGGCACCTGTTCACGAGCCTGAACGAAAAAACTCAAGGCGGTGCGGGTATTTCCCCGACGCAGGTGAATCAGGCCGAGAAGGTTGCATATTTCAGCCTGTTCCGGATGTTGCTGATGAAGCTCCTGGAGAATTTTAAAAGCTCCGGCCGTATCATTCGAGTGGAGCAGGACCTCCGCTTCAGCGGCCTTCACCTGGGGAATTCCCGGATGATGAGAATCGAGTTCCCGGATAAGTTCCAAGATCTCATGAGGTTGTTCCAGTTGACGGGCCAGGGAAACCAGATTCCCGAGGGCGTTGCTATAGTCGGGTTTCAGTCTGAGGGCCTGGGAGAAGGCTGCTGAAGCATTGGGGAAATTATGGAGATGGCGCTCTATGACTCCGATATTGTGCCAGATTTCTGGAGTTTTCGGGGCCAGTTGCAAGGCTCGCCGATAAAAAGCCAGGGCTTCCTTGGCCCGGCCGGCGGCGAACCTGAGATCAGCGATGCCAACGTAAGGCTGGGCCCGGGTCGGGTCGCTACGGATTGCCTCCCGATAGTAGTGTTCGGCCTCTTCGTGTCGAGCCA
>JAADEO010000196.1 GCA_013153415.1 Deltaproteobacteria bacterium | reverse complement strand
CCGGGCATAAACCGATCGCGATTTTGGGCGGCGGCACGGCAATGGTCGGCGATCCCAGTGGCAAGACCGAGATGCGCAAGATGCTGACCCCGGAACAGATCATGGAAAACGGTCGCGGCATCAAGAGCCAGCTCGCCCGCTTCCTCGATTTCAGCGAGGCCGGCGGCGGCCGCCTGATCAACAACGCCGACTGGCTGGCCGAATTGAAATATGTCGACTTCCTGCGCGAGATCGGCCGCCACTTTTCCGTCAACCGGATGCTGACCGCCGAATCCTACCGCCAACGGCTCGAAACCGGACTCTCTTTCATCGAATTCAACTACATGCTGCTCCAGGCCTACGACTTCCATGTCCTCTGCCAGAACGAAAATTGCCGCCTGCAGATGGGCGGCCAGGACCAGTGGGGCAATATCGTCGCCGGCATCGACCTGATCCGCCGGACTCAGGGCAAGGAGGCCTATGGCGTCACCTTCCCCCTGTTGACCACCTCGAGCGGTGAGAAATTCGGCAAAACCGCGGCCGGGGCCGTCTGGCTCGATCAGAACCGGACTCCGGTTCTCGATTTCTACCAGTTCTGGCGCAACTGCGAAGACGGCGAAGTTGAAAAACTCCTGAGTTTCTTCACCTTTCTTCCCCTAGACGAGGTCAAGGCTTTAGGCCGGCTTCAGGATCAGGGCATCAACCGGGCCAAGGAGATCCTGGCCTACGAGGTCACCGCCCTGGTCCACGGCCACGAGGCCGCGGCCACCGCCTACCAGACCGCGATCAGCCGCTTCGGCTGCGCCGATCCGGAAAGAAAGATCCCGACCTCATCCCGGATCCGGGAGATCGAAGCCACCGTCACGGCCGAGATGCCGAGCCTTGAGCTGGACCGGAACGAACTGGAGAGCGGCCTCAACCTGGTCGATCTCTTCATCAGAACCGGCCTCGGCAAATCCAAGGGTCAGGTCCGGCGTCTGATCGACCAGGGCGGCGCCTATCTCAACGACCAGCGGATCGGGGCCGACCGCCCGCTCACCATGGACGATTTCCGGGACGGCAAGCTGATGATCAAGGCCGGCAAGAAGAGGTTTTACCAGGTGGTCCTGGGATAAAAAACCTTCGCCGGCGGTTGCCGGCTCCCGACAAACCCTTATTCAATCCGACAGGTCTTGCGGAGGAAACAACATGAAGAAATTACTGACCATCTGCCTGCTGCTGCTATTTAGCGCCAGTCCGCTCTGGGCCGGAGAGCTTACCGGCACCCTCAAACAGATCGATGAGACCGGCAAGATCAGGATCGGGTTCCGCAAAGGCCAGCCACCGATATCGTTTCTCAATGACAAGCACCAGCCTGATGGCTATTCGATCGACCTCGGCAAAAAGATCGCCGCCCGCATCGCCGCCAAGCTCGGCAAAAAGATCGAGATCGAATTCGTTCCGGTAACCGCGACCAACCGTTTTCAGGACCTGATCGACAATCGCATCGACCTGTTGTGCGGGGCCACGACCAAAACCCTTTCCCGTTCCGAACTGGTCGATTTCACCCAGCTGACCTTCGTCACCGGGGCCGGGTTCATGACCCTGAAAGGGGAGAAACTGATCAACAACTTCGACGGCAAGAAGATCGGCGTCGTCAAGAACACGACCACCATAACCCATCTGCAGGAGATGCTGAAAAAAACCGGGGCCAAGGCCAGGATCATTCCCCTGGATGCGACCGAGGACGCCATGGATGCCCTCCTGCACCACAAGATCGATGCCTTCACCGCCGACCAGGTAGTGCTTATCGGTATCATCCTCGACGCCCGACAGCCCCAGAGGTTCGTCTTGCTGCCCAACCTCTACTCTTTCGAGCCCTTCGCTCTGGCTTTAAGAAGGAACGACGCCGATTTCCGGCTCGTCGCCGACCGGGTGCTCTCCGATCTCTACCGCTCCAAAAAGATCAACGAGATTTACAGGAAATGGTTCGGCGTCATCAATGGCGGTACTCCCCCGCCCCTCTTCCAGGCCATGGTGAAGTTGAATTCCACTCCAGAATAAGGATTGGCGAAGCTGTCGACAGTTCTCTGTTATTTCGCGTTTTTCGTAGTTTCAGAAACTACGAAAGATGCGAAAAACGCGAAATAGATTAGCCATAGAAGCTGTGCCTGAAGGCGAGGGTTTTCAGATCCAAAAATGAGACAAACAAAAAAAGGCATCGCCTTCGAAAATGAAGGTCGATGCCTTTTTACTGGTGGCCGGAAAGCCACCGTTACCCGACGGAAAACCTGTAAACGGAATCCCCGTCAGGGCTCGATTTTGCCGCTGCTAAGCCGCCGAAGCCTGCGATTTCTGCATGTAGGCGGTGATTCGGGAGATCTTGCGGGCCGCGGTACGCTTGTGGAGCACGCCCTTGGTGGCGGCCCGGTCGATCGAGGAGACCGTCCGGCGATGGATCTCGTTGAGATCGACGCCTTCGCTCTTGCCATCGACGGCGCTGTAAAACTTCTTGAGTACGGTTTTCAACTGCGAACGGACCCGGCGATTGCGCAGGCGCCGCTTTTCACTCTGTCTGATCCTTTTCAGGGCTGACTTGTGGTTGGCCAAAACTATTCCTCCAAAATTTCTCTAACTATATTATTTGCCTTAACAGGGCTATATGTTTTCAGGGAAAGCAGCAGGTACCAGAAAAGGCCCCGGCTGTCAAGTCCTTTATACCCGGGCTTCGACTACTCGATGAATTTGCTCAGGGGAAACTCGACGATGCCCCGGGCCCCGAGCTCTTTGAGCCGGGGAATGATGTCACGGACCACGGCCTTGCGCAGGACGACGAAGAGGTCGACCCATTCGTCGTCGAGCAGGCTCGAGACCGTCGGCACCTTGGTCGGCGGCAGGAGCTTGACCGCCTCGTCGAGCCGGGCCCGCTCGATATTGAACATCACCCCGACCCGGTTACGGGATTCGAGAGCGCTCTGCAGGAGCAGGATCAAACGCTCGATCTTGGCCCTCTTCCACTCGTCCTTGACGACCTCGTGATTGGCGATCAGGACGGTGGTGGTTTCGAGCACGGTGTCGATGATCTTGAGATTGTTGGCCCGAAGCGAAGAGCCGGTCTCGGTGATCTCGATGATGGCGTCGGCCAGGTGCGGGACCTTGACCTCGGTGGCCCCGTAGGAGTACTCGACCTTGGCTTTGACCCCGTTCTCCTCGAGATACTTTTGGGAGAGATTGACGACCTCGGTGGCGATGGTCTTGCCTTCGAGATCCTTGACCGACTCGATGCCGCTGCCCTCCTTGACGGCCAGCACCCAGCGGACCTTGTTGAAGGTCGCCTTGGCGTACTGGAGCTCGGTCATCTCGACCACATCGGCCCCGTTCTCGACTACCCAGTCATGCCCGGTGATGCCGATATCGAGAATGCCGCTTTCGACATAGCGGGCCATCTCCTGGGCCCGGATCAGCATGCACTCGATCTCGGGATCGTCGATGGTCGGGAAATAGGAACGGGAACGGGCGGTTATCTTGTAACCGGCGTTCTTGAAAAGTTCGATGGTCGCATCCTGCAACGACCCCTTGGGAATTCCGATTCTCAGTTTCATCTCAATCTTCCTTGAAAACTATTACGATAAACTCACAAAAAAAGGATGGCAAAGTAAGATTTTCATATGCGAGGCGCCGGGAAGCTGAGGAACGAGGCGTACACAAAGTACGCCGCAGTGACGAAGACTTTCCGGGAACGAAGCAGATGGACATTTACTTAGCCATCATTTTTTGCCGTAAACCTTTTCCGGGTCGAATACTTTCTCGGCCTTGATGATCTTCTCGCTGCCGTCGCTTTCCACCCGGGTGAAAAAACAGCTGTTGTAACCGACGTGGCAGGCGGCGCCGCCGATCTGTTCGACCTTGAGGACCACGGCATCGCGGTCGCAATCGACGAGGATCTCCTTGACCAGCTGCACGTTGCCGGACTCTTCGCCCTTGCGCCAGAGGCGCTGGCGGCTGCGGCTGAAATAGACCGCCCGGCGGGTTTTGACGGTCTCTTCCCAGGCCTCTTCGTTCATGAAAGCCAGCATCAGCACTTCGCCGGT
>JAADEO010000186.1 GCA_013153415.1 Deltaproteobacteria bacterium | reverse complement strand
ATTATATTCCTGAGTAGATGACTTGGATAAAGGTCTGATGGAGGTTGCGATCATGAAAACGGAAGAGAGAGGTTTGAATATCGGCCGTTTGGCCCGGGAGGTCGGGGTTTCGACCGATACGATCAGGTTCTACGAACGCCGCGGGCTGCTGGCCCCGCCGGCCCGGAGCGAGGCCAACTACCGTCTCTATCCGCCGGGCGACATCCGGCGGCTGAAATTCATTCTCCGGGCCAAGGCTTTGGGGTTCACGCTCAACGAAATCAAGGAACTGCTGAATCTCCATCACAACCCGACCGCGACCAAGGCCGAGGTCAAGGCCCTGACTGAAGAAAAGATCGCCGATATCCGGCAGCGAATCATCGATCTCGGCCGAATTCTCGCGACCCTGGAAAACCTGGCCGATACCTGCGACGGCCACGGCCCGGCCGACGACTGCCCGATTCTCGCGGCCATCGACGGCGACGAAGCCTGAAGCGGATTTCGGTCCTTAAAGTGGGGCGTTCAGGTGGTTCTCCTTCACTTCTTACGCTCATATTTCTGTTTTTCCAGCACTCGCTGCGCTGAAATTGCTGAACTCGCGCTGGCGCGCTCAAACAGCAGCAATTTCGGACGCTCCACTCGTTGGGAAAAACAACGAAATTTCGCGAGACGTTCCGGAAAACCACCTGAACGCTGTGCCTGAACGGGATCTGAACATCACAGCCGAAATATCATCGGCCCGGTTGCAGGAAGATGCTTCAAGGAGGAATCAAAATGAAAAAAGATACGCACTGCCACGAAACCGAAGAGAGGCATGAGCCCGGCAAGGTTCACGTCTCCGTAATTCATGATCATGAAAGTGGAAATGATTCCTCAGGGCCTTATGTCGATCCCGTCTGCGGGATGAGCACCACCGATCCTGACGCCTTCATCGTCTATGAGCATGGAGGAGAGAAGCACTATTTCTGCGGCTCATCCTGCCTGGAGAAGTTCAAGCGCCGGGTTTCCGGTGACGTTCCGGAAGCGGCTGCGGCTGCCCCGGTCGCCGGATCCGGGCTCTACACCTGTCCCATGCATCCGGAAATCGAGCAGGATCACCCCGGCGACTGTCCCAAGTGCGGCATGGCTTTGGAAGCCGTCAACCCGGTGCCGGAAACCCGGATCGAATATACCTGCCCGATGCACCCGGAAATCATCCGCGATGAGCCCGGCGACTGCCCGATCTGCGGCATGGCTCTCGAGGCCCGGACGGTGACCGTCGAAGAAGATACCCGGGAATATGACGACATGCTCCGGCGTTTTCTCTGGGGAGCGGTACCGACGGTTTTCCTGGTGCTGATCGCGATGCGCGGATTTTTCGGCATTGGCGGCTGGCTGGAAAGCCTGATCGCTCCCAGGTGGCTCAACTGGATCGAACTGCTGCTGGCTACCCCGGTGGTCCTCTGGGCCGGCCGGCCCTTCTTCGTCCGCGGCTGGCAGTCGTTGAAAAACCGCAGCCTCAACATGTTTACGCTGATCTCTCTCGGGGTCTCGGCGGCCTATCTCTACAGCCTCATTGCGGTTCTTTTTCCCGGCCTTTTCCCGGCCTCGATGCGCAATGCCGACGGCAGCGTCGGGGTCTATTTCGAGGCTGCCGCGGTAATCGTGGTGCTGATTCTTTTAGGCCAGGTGCTGGAGCTCAAGGCCCGCAGCCGGACCGGGGCGGCGATTCGCAAGCTCCTCGATCTGGCCCCGAAAACCGCGCGTAAGATCATGGCCGATGGTTCCGAAAAAGACATCCCCCTCGAAATCGTCCAGCCCGGCGACCGGCTGCGGGTCCGGCCCGGGGAGAAGGTGCCGGTCGACGGCGTGGTGCTTGAAGGCCGCAGCAGTGTCGATGAGGCGATGATCTCCGGCGAACCTCTGCCGGTGGTCAAAGAGCCCGGCGACCGGGTGATCGGGGCCACGGTCAACGGCAGCGGCAGCCTGGTGATCGAGGCGGAAAAGGTCGGCAGCGAAACCCTGCTCGCCCGGATCGTTCAGATGGTGGCCGAGGCCCAGCGCAGTCGGGCTCCGATCCAGAAACTGGCCGACCGGGTGGCGGGCTACTTCGTCCCGGCGGTTATTCTCACCGCGTTGCTGGCTTTTGCGGCCTGGCTTTCTTTCGGTCCGGAACCCCGCCTGGCCCATGCCCTGGTGGCCGCGGTTTCGGTGCTGATCATCGCCTGTCCCTGTGCCCTGGGGCTGGCGACCCCGATGTCGATCATGGTGGCCACCGGTCGCGGCGCGAGTATGGGAATCCTTTTTCGCAATGCCGAGGCCATCGAAACCCTGCATAAAGTTAATACCCTGGTGGTCGATAAGACCGGCACCCTGACCGAGGGCAGGCCCCAATTGGTCGGGGTCGTGGCGACTGCCGGCTATAGCGAAACCGCCCTGCTCCGTTTGGCCGCCACTCTCGAAAGAAACAGTGAACATCCCTTAGGCGAGGCGATTGTCGCCGGGGCCCGGGAGAGAAACATCGAACCGGAAGGAGCGGTGGAGGATTTCATCTCCCTGACCGGTCGCGGTGTTACCGGCCGGGTCGCGGGAAAAGAGATCGCTCTCGGCAACCGCAAGCTGCTGGCGGAATTTTCCGCGATCGACGAGACCTTGGCTGCAGCGGCCCGGCAATGCGAGCAGCGCGGCGAGACTGTGGTTTTCATCGCCATCGACTCGACTCCCGCCGGTTTCCTGGCGGTCGCCGACCCCATCAAGGAGACCTCTTTGGAGGCGGTGCGGCAACTGCACGCGGAAAATATCCGCGTTGTCATGCTGACCGGCGACAACCGGGCCACGGCGGAGACGGTGGCCTTAAGCCTCGGTATCGACGAGGTCATCGCCGAGGTTCTGCCGGCGGAAAAGGCCGAGACGGTCAAAAGATTCCAGGATGAAGGAAAAGTGGTGGCGATGGCCGGCGACGGCATCAACGACGCTCCGGCCCTGGCTCTGGCCGAGGTCGGCATCGCCATGGGCACCGGCACCGATGTCGCCATGGAGGCGGCCGACGTCACCCTGGTAAAAGGTGATTTGGTGGGTATCGTCAAGGCTCGCAAGCTGAGCCGGGCGACGATGGCCAATATCCGCCAGAATCTCTTTTTCGCCTTTGTCTACAACTCTCTGGGAGTTCCGGTGGCGGCCGGCATTCTCTACCCCTGGTTCGGCATTCTTCTAAGCCCGATGATCGCGGCGGCGGCGATGAGCCTCTCCTCGGTCTCGGTAATCGTCAACGCTTTGCGGCTGTCACGCCGGAAGCTGTAAGTTGCAGCATCTTTCAATCCGAGCCGGTCTTTTTCGTGGCTGCAGAAAAGGGCCGGCCTTAAAATATAACCTGAAAAACCTGTTAACAATTTCCAAGGAGAATAGAATGAAAAAACTGATGCTTGCCACCCTGATGATGATCTTTTCCCTGGCTTTCGCCGCGGTCGCCTTTTCCGGGCCGCAGTCCGACGCCATGTCGGGGCAGATGAAGTGCCCGAAAATGATGCAGATGAAAGATTGCCCGATGCCGGCCGCAAAATTGCAGCAGATGCAGACCGGGGTCGAGAAAATGAAGACGCTGCGCCGGGAGATGCTGGCCGCCGCCGACCCGGCCGCGAAAAAGGCTTTGATGCAGCAGCATCTCGCCGAGATGGAGAGCTGCATGAAGATGCTGCCGGCAGCTTGCGGCACAAACGGTTGTTGCGCGCAGATGAAGAAATGTGCCAAGATGGGCCAGTCGGGAAAGATGGCCGGTCATGGTCAGATGATGCCGGGCTGTCAGTGTCCGCAGACGACCCAGGCGCTGATGCGGGAGATGGTTTTGAGTCTCAAGGCGCAGATGAAGATGATGGACTGACAGGACAGATAACCGTCGGACCGGCCGGGACCGGAACCGGGAGGATTCTCTTTCCGGTTCCGGTCCCGGCATTTCTGCCGGAAGTGGAGAAGGGGAGAAGTGCAATGATGAAAAAGAGATTATCCATGGCCCTGTTTTCCGGGCTGCTCATACTGCTGTTGCTGCCGGGGTTTTCGGCAGCCGCCGGCCAGGTCAAACGCTATACTTTCAATATCGCCATCGGCAACTGGGATATTCTGCCCGA
>JAADEO010000049.1 GCA_013153415.1 Deltaproteobacteria bacterium | reverse complement strand
CTTTCTCGTTAGACTTGCATGTGTTAAGCACGCCGCCAGCGTTCGTTCTGAGCCAGGATCAAACTCTTCAGTTCAATCGGTAAAGAAATCAACACAAGGGTTAACTTGCATTTTTTGTAATTTAGCTCGTAACTGCTGTACAATAATCCTATTCAGTTTTCAAAGATCGATTTCCAACTCCCGATCGCGGCTTCAACGAGCCCCGCGAAAGGGACAAGCAAGATAACCTGCCTAGAAGTTTTTGTCAAGCATTTTTTCCTGCCCCCATGAGGTTCACTCTGGAGCCGGACTACCCCTGACCGCGATTCCCGTCGGCCGGAGGAAGGCGCTTTATACGCACTTGCCAGATCTTTGTCAAGCGCTTTCTAAAACTTCCAGACAATAAAAAAATCTTATTTTCAAAAGAGCCTCCCGACCCGACAACCGGTTTACAGGAAACCACCGCGGGAAGGGAGGCGCTTTATACCCCCGCCCTATTTTTTTGTCAAGATCTTTTCACCATCAAAACCGATTTTTTATCCGTCAAATTCAGAAAAGGTATTCTTTGCGGGCCGCCAGAGGCAACACCATGACGGAAACATCATGCAGACCTCCGTCGGCATCCATGAAATAGTCATCGAATTCGGCATGGCGGACGAAACCGAGTTTGCGGAAGGCCTTGATTACTGTGAGCTCCTCGGACACCACTTCGGCGACCAGCATATGGAGGCCCATCTCGCGGCCGATCTCGATCAGTTCACGAAGCAGTTGCATGCCGAGCCCGACCCCGCGGAATTCCCGGGTCAGATAGATCCGCAATTCACCCAAGTGGCGAGTGGCGCCGTGCCCGCGGTGCAGGGTCGCATCTCCGACCAGAGTTTCTCCCTGGAAAGCCAATAGCGGTACGACCCTATCATAGTCTATCTCCTCGAACCAGCTCGCTACGAGCTCGGGGTTGCGAACATCCTCTTTCAGAAAACGGACATCCTCGGCCGTGGCCCGTTTGCAGAACATCTCGGTCACCGCCTCCTTATCGCCGGCGGTCATCGGCCGCAGAAGCACCCGAAGTCTATTGCTGGTATTGACGAACTTGCGATAATTCTTGATTTTCATAGCCACCTCCATTTTATATTCCGGCGACTCCGGGGGAACCCCCCTCTTTCCGGCCGGTCTCTCCGAAAAGCTCCAAAGTCGTCAAATAATTGTCAACTTGCTCTGGCAACTACATTATTATATAGATCAATTAAACGTCAACCAAAATGATGCCCGAAAGGAGTTCAGAGATGGCTTCGGCGAAACTCAAGATCTCACTGTTGCAGATGAACGTCAGGCTCGGCCGGCCGGCCGTCAACCTCAGCCGGGTTGAAAAACTGCTGGCCGGCTCTCCCCGGCGGAAAAACGAGATCATCCTGCTGCCGGAGCTCTGGGGCAGCGGCTACGACCTGGACCACCTCGCGGAGCATGCCGAAATCACGCCGAAACTGCTGGCCGCCATGGCGGACCTGGCTCGCAAACACGAAAGCTGGCTCGGCGGCAGCCTCGTCGAAAAAGAGGAAGACCGCTTCTACAACACCTTCTTCCTGCTCGATCCGACTGGCAGGATTATCGCTGCTTACCGCAAGATCCACCTCTTTTCACTGATGGATGAAGACCGCCATTTCACTCCCGGCGACCGACCCTGTCTGGTCGAGATCGGCGGTCTCAAAGCGGGTCTGATGACCTGTTACGATATCCGCTTCCCCGAGCTGGCCCGGAGCCTGACCCTGAAAGGAGCCCGGCTCCTGCTGGTCTGCGCCCAATGGCCAAGACCACGTACGGCCCACTGGTCGACCCTGCTCAGGGCCCGAGCCCTCGAAAACCAGCTTTTTGTCGCCGGCTGCAACCGCATCGGAAAGGGGCCAGAACATCGCTATCCCGGGGCTTCGGCAATCTACGGACCCTGGGGCGAAACCCTCCTCCGGGCCCCGAACCGCCAGGGAGTTTTCAGCGCCATTATCGGCTGGGCCGCCCTCGACCGGGCCCGCACCACCATCCCCTGCCTTAAGGACCGGCAACCACAGGCTTACTGAGAAACGATCTCGAGATACTCTTCGAGGGCCGTCTGCCAAGGGCGAACCAGGGACGGAAAGAGTTTTTTAAACCGCTCCAGCGACAAAATCGCCCGGGGCGGCAGATTGATGGGATAACCGTAGTCGATCTCGGCTTGAGGCCGTCCCTTGATCAAACCCGTGTCAAGCCCGATCCGTTCGGCCACCGCCCGGCTGAAATCGCAGCAACTCACTCCCGAACCGGCCTCGTTGGTATAATGGTAAACCCCGGCGGCCCACTCCGAAACCAGCATCACCATGGCTGCGGCGAGATCCCCGACATAGGTCGGGGCGATCAGGAAATCATCCGCGACCTCCACCTCCTCACCCCGGCCCAGGCGTTCCTTGAGCTCACCAATCCAGTCGCCGGGAAAACCGAAAAGATAGTCGCTGCGGACAATCAGGTAGTTCTTCTCCACCAGGTTGGCCACCATCTCCTCGCCGCCCTGCTTGGCGACTCCGTACTGGTTGACCGGCCACATCTCATCCTCTTCGTCGTAAGGCTCCGCCTTCTTGCCGTTGAAAACCTGCTTGCTGCTGAAAAAACAGAGATAGAACTTGAGCTCGGCCGCGGCCCGGGCCAGGTTGCAGATGCCCCGGGTATTGACCGGAAGCTTCTCGGACGCGGCGTGTTCAGCAGCGACGACATCGTTGAAACCGGCACAGTTGATCACGGTCGAGGGTTTCTCCCGTTCCAGCGCTTTCCGGACTGCGGCCTCGTCGAGAATATCGAGATCCTCCTGTCCCAGGGCCACGACTTCGACCCCTTCGAGCCGCCGCAACAGGGTCGTCAGCGGCCGGCCGATCCGGCTTCCGGCTCCGGTTACCATTATTTTTCTCAACATCACTCAATCTCCCATTCCGGTTCCCAGTCACTACCCACCGACAACCGGGTGCAAAAAATTATTAACCTTCTCGGCCACGGCCCGCGGCAGACCGCCACGCTTGACCAACTCGTCAGGCCCGGCGGCGGCGATCTTTTCGACACTGCCGAATACCTGAAGCAGTTTTCGGGACCGCTGCGGACCGATCCCGTCAATTTCTAAAAGCACCGTCTCCCGCTCCCGGGTCCGACGGCGGCGCTGATAGTCGAGCGCAAAGCGGTGGGCCTCGTCGCGAACCTGCTGCAGCAGACGGCGAGCCGGGGCGTAATCGCCGAAAGGCAACGGCCGCATCCGGCCCGGCTGATAGAAGAGATCGGGCTGGCGGCTCGATTTATTTCCGTTCTCATCCCGGCCCTTGGCGATCGCCACCAGCGGCACCGAGATTCCCAGCTCCGCCAGCACCCGGCTGACAGCCCCCAACTGGGCCCGGCCACCGTCAAGCAACAACAGATCGGGCCGGGGCCGAGGCTCATTTCTTTCCTTTTCCGGGGCGAAACGGCGCCGGACCACTGCCGCCATACGGGCGAAATCGTCCGGCGGCGCTTTCTCGAGCAGATAACGCCGATAGCCGTCGGGCTCGGGCCGGCCGCCACGAAAGCACACCAGCGAGGCCACCACCCCCTCGACCCCGAGATGGGAGATATCGAGCCCTTCGATCACCTCCGGCGGCCCGGACAGTTTCAGCACCCGGGCCAGTTCATCCAGGGCCCGGGCCGTAAATTCCCCGGCCCGATTCTCACGATCGAGGTGCTCGACGGCATTCTTCTCCGCCAGGCGCAGAAGCTGCAGTTTGCGTCCCCGCCGCGGCACCAGCAAACTTACCCGGCTGCCGCGCAATTCGGAGAGCCACGCCTGCAAAGCCGCCGTCGTTTCACCGAAACCCGGACCCACGATCAACGGCGGCGGGATCTCGTCGCCGGTCGCAGCCCGAATCCCGTAACAGCTCTGGAGAAAGGCCCCGGGCAGTTCCGCAATCGGGCCGCCGTACCGCTGGAAACGAAACGGCCGACCGCCGACGACATTGCCGCCGCGAACCGTCAGCCGATACAGGACCGCATCTCCTTCGCTGCTTCCGGCCACGGCGAGGACATCGAGGTCCTCGTCACGGCCGGCGTCGATCTCCTGGGCCGCC
>JAADEO010000067.1 GCA_013153415.1 Deltaproteobacteria bacterium | reverse complement strand
CCCCGTGTTCGACGAAGTGCCGGTAGGCGAAGGTTCTGCCGACCGCGAGCTTCATGTTGGAAATCGGATTGTTGATGACCTTGACCCGGCGCTTCTCGAGCAGGGAGATCTCGTTGTCATCGAGCCAGACGGCGTGAGTGGCGATCAGGTTTTCTCCCAGCAGCCCGATATCATCGAGATACTCGACCGGCCGTTTGCCATACTCGGCCAGGCAGTCGGCCACCTCCTTCTCGGTTTCGGAAAGATGCAGATGGATGAGAAGATCGTGTTCGTCGGCGAAATCGCGCACCCACTCGAGCCCGGCACGGGAGACCGTGTAGATGGCGTGCGGACCGAGCACGAAGCGGATACGGTCGTCGAAATCGCGGCTCTCCTCGAAAAGCTCGCGATTGGCGACGATCTGCTCCTTGAGCTTTTCGGGATCGCCGAGATCAATCATCACGGCATTGACCGCGGCTTTGAGCCCCATCTCCTCGACGGCCCGGACCGTGCCCCGGACATGCCAGTACATGTCGTTGAAAAAGACGGTCCCGGTCCTGATCATCTCGAGACAGGCGAGACGGGCGCCCTGGTAGACCATCTCCTCGGTCAGCTTTTCCTCGAGCGGCCAGATCCTGGTGGTCAGCCAGCGGTGCAGCTCCATGTCGTCAGCGTAACCGCGAAACAGGGTCATGGCGGCGTGGGTGTGACCGTTATAGAGCCCCGGCACCGCGGCCAGGCCGCGGCCTTCGAGAAGCTCCTCGCCGGACTCAGCTTCCAGCCCCGGCCCGATCTCGCTGATCAGACCATCGGCGATCCGGATCGAAACATTTCTGCCATCGAGCATCACATTTTGCAGCAAAAGACTCACGAGCAATCTCCTTTACGCAGACTTTCAACCACTTGGGGCAGCAGACGGCCCAGGATCCGGCTGTTTTCCCGCTGGGCTGTTTCGACCTCGCGGATATCGACCGTCCGGTCGCAGACCCCGTTGGCATAGTTGTCGACCAGGCAGATCGAAGCATATTCGAGTCCCAGCTCTTTCGCCAGGGTGGCCTCGTTGGCCATCGTCATGCCGACAATCTCGCCCCAGCCGGAAAGCACCCGGACCTCGGCCCGGGTCTCGAACCGGGGGCCGGTGGTCTGGACATAGGTACCGCCGTCGATGATCTCGACGCCAAGCTCCGCGGCCGCCGCCAGCAGGGCCCGGCGGAGCGGCTCGGAAAGACCCGGGGTCGTGAACTCGAGACGATCATCGAAATAGGTTTTTATCGCCCAGGGATTGAAATAGTCGTCGGGAACCAGCAGGCTGCCGGGGGCGATTGTGCTCTTGAGGCTACCGGTCGAGTTGACGGCGACGACCATCGTGACTCCGGCTTTTTTGAGCGCCATCAGGTTGGCATGATGATTGATCCTGTGAGGCGGCAGCGGCGGGTCGCCATGGCGCTGAAGAAAAAGGATCCGTTCATTTTCAGCGAGTTTAACCCGTCCGTAAACGGTTTCAATCTCGTCTTCCCGTAAATCAGCGAAGAGTTCCGCGTCCAGAACTCCGCTGCCCCCGATAATCGCGATTTTATTCATGATCCGAAATTTACCCCTACAGGTATTTGATCACGTATTCCAATTCCCTTTTTTTAGGACTCTGGCTCTCCCGGGCCGGCCAGCCGACCGGAATCACGGCCATGAACTCGCCCTGGGCCTCGCCCAGAAACTCGAGGATATCCCGCTTGATGAGAAAGAGGATTCCGAGCCAAACGCTGCCCAGGCCGAGCGACGTCGCCGCCAGCAGCAGGTTTTCGACCGCCGCGGCCGAACTCTGGATCTCCATGGTGCGAAAGAAATCGCTGGAGAGCTCTCCGTCGATTTTGAACAGTTCGGTGCCGTGCTCGATCAGGTCTCCGGTATTCATCACCGCGATCACCACCGGAGCACTGGCGATGCTGCGGCCGGCCATGCGCAGAATCGAGGCCGATGGTTTGGGAAAATCGCTCGTTTTTCCCGAAACCAGGCGCGCCAGTTCGACCTTCTTCTCTCCCCGGATAACAACGAATTTCCAGGACTGCTGGTTATGGGCCGAAGGCGCCTGATTGGCGGCATCGAGAATGGTCCGCAGCAGGCCATCATCGACCGGTCGGTCCTGAAAGAGACGGACGCTGCGTCGCTGATAGATGGTTTTCAAGGTTTCATTGGCAAAGCGGCTGTCCATTTTCCATCTCCTGCGGATTGGGTGCTTCCAGTTGACCACAAAATTCTGGCGAGTAATAACAAAAACCCGAAAAACATACAACCGGCGAAAAATCCGCGAACAAAAAAGGTGCGATACCGAGAACGGCACCGCACCTTATTTTTACACCGGCATTATATCATTCCGCAGGTTCAGCTTTTCAGTATATCGGCCATCTCCGGCAGAATGGTAGGCAATTCATCGATCAGCTTTTTGACCGCGTTGACCGAGTTGTCGAACATCGCCTGCTCTTCGGCGTCGAGTTCGAACTCGACAATCCTTTCAACCCCTCCGTCTCCGAGTACGCAGGGAACCCCGACGTAATAGTTATCGACTCCGAATTCACCCCGAAGCAGGGCACAGACCGGCAGAACCCGCTTCTGGTCCCTAAGAACGGCTTCGGCCATGGCGATCGCCGACGAGGCCGGGCTGTAGAAGGCCGAACCGTTGCCCAGCAGCTTGACGACTTCGCCGCCGGCCATCTTGGTCCGCTGGACCATCGCGTCCATAACCTCTTTGGCCTTGGCCTTATCGCCGTATTTACGTTCCAACTGCTCCATTACCGGGATACCGTTGACATTGGCATAACGGACGATCGGCACCATGGTATCGCCGTGACCGCCGAGGACCATGGCGTTGACATCACGCACTGAAACCCCGAGTTCCCAAGCGATGAAAGCACAGAACCGGCTTGAATCGAGCACCCCGGCCTGGCCGAAAACCCGCTCGGGCGGGAAACCGGTGACCTTCTGACAAAGAGTGACCATGGCGTCGAGCGGATTGGAGATAACGATGACGAAGGCCTCGGGTGCGTGTTCTTTGATGCCTTCGGCGACCTGTTTCATGATCTTGGCGTTGATCCCCAAAAGATCATCGCGACTCATCCCGGGCTTGCGGGGCAGGCCGGCGGTGATGATTACGATGTTGGCACCGGCGATATCGGCATAGCTGTTGGTTCCCTTGAGCTCGACATCGAACTGGTCCATGCGGGCGACCTCGGCCAGATCGAGCATCTTGCCCTGGGGCAGACCTTCTACGATATCGAACATCACCACGTCGCCGAGCTCGCGCTGGGCGCACAACTGGGCCAGGACTCCACCGATCTGGCCGCCGCCGATCAAAGCGATTTTAGCTCTCTTCATCTTTCTTCTCCCTCCACAACCATAACTTAAGACAGTTTCCACTTTTAAGAAAATATTTGATCTTCGACCTTCCATACTACCAATGTATACAGTATGCAAAACTCCGGAGAAAAGTCAAGTGAAAACTTCCTGTCCCGTTTTTTTCAATTGACAATCTTTTGATGGTGACTGTAGGATCGAAAGATGATACCTGACCAGTTTGTAAAGGAACCCGCCATGCGTTACTGGAAAGCCGAGATCACCCGCCTGCTGCTGGATCATTTCGAAGATGACAACCGCCGCATCGAACATGCCCTGGATGTGCTGCTGGAAGCCGAAATCCTGCTTAAGGACCTGGAGTTCGGCGACTGCGACCCGGAAATCGTCATCGCCGCCTGTCTGTTGCACGATGTCGGCATCAAGCCCTCGGAAGCCGAACTCGGCTACAATAATGGCAAGACTCAGGAAAAATACGGTCCACCGATCGCTGAAAAGCTGCTGGAAAGCATCGGTTTCCCGACTGAAAAAATCAAAATCGTCGCCGAGATCATCGGCAATCACCACTCTCCCTCCCGTTACGACTATCCGGAACTGAAACTGCTGAAAAAGGCCGACCGGATCGTCAACCTGAGGGGATGAAAAGAGATAAAAGCTGAAACCAAAACCAGCAGGAGGTCAAATCTATGAGCAACGGCAAATTCAGTGCTTTTATTCTCGGTCTATTCATCTTCTGCGGCCTGGCGACGCTGGGCTGGCTGGCCGGAGACG
>JAADEO010000231.1 GCA_013153415.1 Deltaproteobacteria bacterium | reverse complement strand
AGTTAACCGCTAGTGATATTTCAGTCGGCACGGCGAATGATGATGACAACATAGGAGCCGTTCCTGTGCCAGCCGCGATCTGGCTGTTGGGATCGGGACTTCTGGGATTGGGAATTTTTCGCCGACGGACGAGAAAATAAAATTTGTCTGATGCGATACTGACAAAAAAAGCCCGGCAAACTGCCGGGCTTTTTTTTATGTGAGTGAGACGAATTTAGGCTTGTTTACGTCGGCGGATAATGCCGAGTCCGATCAAGCCGGAACCCAGCAGCCAGATAGCCCCGGGAATGGGGACGGCACTACTTTCGCGGGTGGTGAGGAGAACCACCATGTCGTTGTAATCGCTATCTCCCCAGTCCTCATAGCCGACGACGATATCACCCCGTTTGAGTAACAGGGTCTGGCCATTGTAAGTGATGGTGAAATCCTGGGAAAGCTGCCAGGCCTGGGTTCGAGAACTACCCAGCCAGCTGGAGTCTCTCAGGGAACCATCACTTTTCTTATAACGGCTGAAAAACGAGTTGGCCGGAGTGCCGCCATCAACGTAGCTGAACGTGGAGCCGAAAGCGGAATGATCATCTCCGGTAGCGAAGAATGGGGGATTGGCGTTGCTGTCTCTGGTGAAAGTGTCGTAGTTCGAGGTGGCGAAACCGAGGAATACCGCGGTTTTTATACCCAAATCGCCGTAACTGCTGTTGTATTGCTGGGCCGCTGTATCGTGGTTGGTGATGAAATATTCCAGACTGCCGTTTGCACCGTCATGAAAATACATGTTGGCCAGCGCCCCGGTCGTGGGAAAGATGAGAAGTGCGACTGTCAGCAGCAGACTGCAAGCGGTTTTTTTCAATGTGATCATTTGTTGTCTCCTCTGACCAATAATCTACGCAGTTTGCGGAGTAAGGCTATCTTTATAGTCCAATTATATGATCGGTCGAGAAAAAAGTCAATCGGTAGAAAGTACTAATTGCGGAGAGAATTCCTGCAATTCAAATATGTTTTGCTGGCCCATACCCATGGGCATTTCCGATGGTCACAAAAAATGCTTTTATCTGAATGTTTTCTGCTGATGATTATTCTTGTTGGTTTGTGCAGAAAACAACCTGTCAGACACAAAATTCAGTTTGCGACAGGCAGGTGGAAGTGCGGGGTGATTCTGGTTGAATTTGGGTGCTTGCTTTGCCCCGGGCGATTATGGTAATAGCTTAACCTCGGTGATGTGAGATTTTGTACATTGAAACCGGAGTGAGGCGGTTAGAAAAATCCTGAAAGGGAATAGATCGTTGTTTTTGAGAGGCTTGTTTCGTTCGAGCCTTAAACCAGGGGAACAATGGATCCATCGCAATTCAAAGGCAACACTCGTATCCTGGTGGTCGATGACGATCCTGGAATCGTCGAGATCCTGGTTGAGATCCTTGAGGAGCTCGACTATCGGGTCGATAGCGCCGGCAACGGGATCGAGGCCTGCGAGCGCTTGGAGCGGCAGGCCTACGATCTGGTCCTGACCGATATCAACATGCCGAAAATGGGCGGTATCGAGCTGATCCGCGAGATCGGCAAGCTCGAAAAGCCGCCGGTGGTGATCGTGATCACCGCCTACGCTTCGATGCAGTCGGCGATCGATGCCATCAAGCTCGGGGTTTACGACTATATCGTTAAACCCTTCAACTTCGAAATAGTTCTCAACGCGGTCGAGCGGGCTCTGGAAAAGTGTTTCCTGATGCGGGAGAATGTCAACCTGAAGGAGATGATGGCCCTCTACCGGGCCAGCGAGATGATCAGTTCCCGTTTCGGGCTCGAGGAGGTGGTCAAGGTTCTTTTCGAGGCTGCGGCGATGTTCACCCGGGCCGATTTCATGGCCCTCTATCTCAAAAGTAGCGATGGTCATGACGGTAGCGGGGATTTCGAACTCTACCGGCGCCAATTGTCAGGAAAGAAGCCAGCCTCAGCGAGACAGTTTTTGCGCTTTCTGCCTAAAACCCTCTCCGCCGACCAGGCGACTTCCTATTTCACCCGTTACAGCAGCCGCATTTTTACTGCCCAGGATACCCTGTTGCAGGAGATTCGGGAGCAGTCCGACCAGGAATTTCCCTGCACCTCGATCATGGCTTTCTCCCTGAAGGCCAGCAACCGCCAGGTCGGTATTCTGCTGCTCGCCTCGCTCGATCCTCAAGTGGTTTTTTCCGACAAGCAGCGGCGTTCTTTCTACATGCTGGTTTCCAAGGCCGCCGCCGCGATCGAGAACACCTATCTTTACGACAACCTCCAGCGTCATTATCTGGAAACCGTAGAGAGTTTCGCCCAGGCTCTGGAGGCCAAGGATTCCTATACCCACGGCCACTCCCGCCAGGTCTCCCTCTACGCCGGGCTGCTGGCCCGCGGTCTCGGATTCTCGGCTTCCCAGCGGGCCCTGCTCGAACAGGCCGCATTGCTGCATGATATCGGCAAAATCGGGATCGCCGATACCATTCTCAACCATCCCGGCGCCCTTTCCGGGGACGACATGACCGAGGTCCGCAAGCATCCCTGCAAGGGCCGCAATATTCTGGCCCCGATCCGGTCGCTATCGGGTCTGGCCGAAATCGTCTATCACCATCATGAACGCTGGGACGGCAGCGGTTATCCCGACGGTTTGGCCGGGGAAGAAATCCCCCTGATGGCCCGGATCATCGGGATCGCCGATGCTTTCGATGCCATCACCTCGCAACGTCCCTACCGGGTCTGTCTCGATCTCGACGCCGCTCTGGCCGAGCTCAAGAAAGGGGCGGGCTCCCAGTTCGATCCCGGATTGGTCGAACTCTTCATTACCCAGCGGGACGAGATCGCCGGATTGCTTAAATCCCGTTACCATTCCCTGGACGGCGACGGCCCCGGCATCAAGGCCGCCAGCGTCGGCTGATCCAGACCTTCTAAACTCCCTCTTTAATCAATTCGAGCAACTCGCCGGTCGAGAAACGGGCCGACTGGTCGCTGGCCGTCAGGATCTGGTCGGCGAGATTGCGCTTCTCCTGGTGCAGACGGACGATTTTCTCCTCGATCGTGTGGCGGGTGATGAGGCGGTAGACGGTTACCGGACGGGTCTGGCCGATACGGTGAGCCCGGTCCGAAGCCTGATCCTCGATCGCCGGATTCCACCAGGGGTCGAGATGGATGACGTAGTCGGCAGCGGTCAGGTTGAGCCCCAGACCACCGGCTTTGAGACTGATCAGGAAGAGGTCGCTGTTGCCCTCCTGAAAGGCGTTTATCTCGACCTGGCGTTTTGCTTTCGGGGTCGAGCCGTCGAGGTAGCGGTAGGTGATCTGCTGCCGGTCGAGGTATTCGCGGATCAGGTTGAGATGTTTGACGAATTGACTGAATACCAGGGCTCGGTGGCCGCTGCTGGTGAGATCCGTCACCACCCGGCCGAAGAGTTCGAGCTTGGCGCTGGAAATTTCGCTCTCGGGAGCGACCAGGCGGGGATTGCAGGCTGCCAGCCGCAGTCGAGTCAACTCGGCCAGGACCTGGATCGAGGTGTTGCGGCCATCCTCCGGGCCCTTGCGGCTGACCTCCTCGAGGCGGGCGATGGCCTGGCGCCGGACCGCTTCGTAGAAGTTGCGTTCGGCCTCGCTCAACTCGACCTTGAGCTGGATCTCGGTTCGGGGCGGCAGCTCCTTTAAAACCTGGGCCTTGGTTCGGCGCAGGATGTAGGGTTTGATCAGGGCCCGCAGGTGGTCGCGGGCAGTACTGCTCTTGTCCTGTTCGATGGGCTGAGCGAAACGCCGGTTGAACTGTTCCAGGGTGCCGAGCAGGCCGGGATTGATGAAATTGAAAAGGTTCCAGAGCTCTCCCAGGTGATTTTCCATCGGGGTGCCGGTGGTGATCAGGCGGAAATGCCCTTTCAGGCTCATCGCTGCCCGGGAGCGTTTGGTATTCATGTTTTTGATCGCCTGGGCTTCATCGAGGATGATGATCTCCCAGGTCCGATCGACCAGCAGGTCGCGTTCCTGCTGGAGCATGGTGTAGCTGCAGATCAGCAGGTCGTAAGGTTTGAGACTTTCGACCAGCTCCCGGCGCCGGCTGCCGCCGAAAGAGATCGGGTTGAGGTCCGGGGCGAAACGTTCACACTCCTTGAGCCAGTTGTCGCAGACCGAGGTCGGGGCCACGACGAGGACCGGTCCGGCCTCCGCCCGGGCGAGAATCAGGGCCAGGGTCTGGATGGTTTTCCCCAGTCCCATGTCGTCGGCCAGGCAGGCGCCGAAGCCGAGATGAGCCAGGCGTGAGAGCCAGTTGAAACCTTCAAGCTGGTAGCTGCGCAGGCTGGTTTTCAGATTGTGCGGCAGTTGCGGTTTGAAGTCTTTAGCTTCGGCGAAGCGCTGGAGCTGGGACCGCCAGCCGGTGCTGCAGTCGACCCCGGGCAGCTCCTCCAGGATCTCGGCCACCGCGCCAACCGCGGCCCGGTGGATTTTAAGCTCGCCGTCATCCTCGTTGATGTAGAAACTCAGTTCATGCAGCCGCTGACGCAGGTCCCGGGCCAGCATCACGAACTGGTTCTCCTTGAGGGGCACGAAAGCGCCCAGGCCGCGGCCGGCGTTGCTGATCAGCCGCCCCAGTTCGACTACCTCCCGCTCATCCACTTTGAGACCGCCTTCAAGCCGGAACCACTCCTGATGCGGGGTCACCCGGATCTGGAAGGCCGAGGCTCGGGGGGGATTCTTGAGACTCAGGCGGCGGCCGGCCGGCCACTCGCAGACCAGCCAGTTGCCCTCCTCGATATACCCCTGGTCCTGTTGCAGGGCCTGGATTTCATTTAGAATATTGAGACAGGTTTCGAGATCGTCGACCTGATAGCTGATTTCAGCCTGGTCGGGCTCTTCTTTGAGCTCAAGACTCGGGCAGGCGCGGCTGAGCTCGGCCAGGCGTTGTTTCTCTTTTTCCAGGTCACGAAAGATGGTCAGCGGCGCGCCGCCCGGGGTTCGGGTGAGGATGTGGCGACAGCCCTGTCCGGGGATCAGGTGCGGTCCCCTGTCGCCCGAGGGTTTGACCTTGAGGTCGAAGCGCAGGCCGTTGCCGACCGGAAATATCTGCAGAAAGAGCCGGCTATTGGGCTTTGGGCTGGAGGTTTCGAGTTGTGGGTCGAGGTCGCTGTAGACCGGGATGAGTTGAGCCAGGAAAGTGATCGTCCGGGTGAGCTCCGTCCGGGCTGCGGCCGGCAGGAGCAGGCCTCCCTGACCCAAAAGCCGGGAGATCTCTTTAAGCTCGTCGTTGTTGCGGTAATAGATGAAACGGGTGGGCGAAGGGGCGGTGACCAGCAGTTCGAGTTGGCCGAGATCGGGTTCCAGGCGCAGTCTGAAGGTGTCGTCGCCACTGTTGTGCGAAAGGATGATTACCGCCTCGCCCCGGCTGACGGCAACCGGGATTTCCGGATGTCCCTGCAGGAAAAGATGGGGGTGTCCGGCCAGGGCTTCGACCGCAGCGGCCTGGTCGAAATAGTACTCTTCGCCCCGGTTTTCGGCCCGCCGTCGCAGGGTGCGACAGATGCGTTCATCCTGTTCCGTGAAAAACGGCAGTCGCTCCCCTTCGTAGATGCGACTTAAAGCCAGGTTGCGGCCCGGACTCCAGCGGGAAGCATGCTGTTTCTGGACCCTGGGCGTCAGGTTGAGGCCGCCCTCCGGGGTCAGTTCGAGAAACCAGGCCAGACGCATGTCGGGAGCGGTTTCGTGGTCGGCGGATTCGGTTTCAGGGTCGGGAACCAGTTGTTTGAGGGCGGCCAGGGTCCGGCGCCAGGCCGGTTCGAAGGTGATGGCCGGACTCAGGGGCCTAAGACCGGCGCCGGCTTCTGCTGTCGTTTCGCTTGCGGGTACGGTCTCTGCGGCCGGTTGGTTGAGTCGTAGCAGGCTGCGGCTTTCCAGAGCGATCCAGGGGAACGATTTTTCGAACTCCTGTTCAAGTTTTGCCAACCTGGTAAAGTCCTCGGGTTCGATGCGACCGTAGAGCCAGTAGGAGACTAAAGCCTTGAGCAGGGTGAAGATCGAACGTTCCGGTCGCTGTTCGAGGGCAGCGAAACTCTTACGGGCCTCGCTGATGTGGCCGCGGAAAAGTTTCAGCAGAGTGTCGGCGAGACGGAAGAGATCCCGGGTATAGGGATTGTAGACGAATTGCTCCTCGCCGGTGCTCAGGGTCTGAGCGGCCTCCTCCCAGACGGCCGCGGTCTGGGTATGGCCCAAGGTCAGGATGTAGAAAAAGACGATCGGGGCATCGAAACAGGCCCGGCCTTCCGAATTGAGACTGCGGGCCTGGTCGAGGTCGTCACGAAAGAGCCCGGCGGCCTCGGTGAATTCTCCCTTGAGGGCGGCGATTGCTCCCCGGAAACCGGAGCCGGTGAAAAGCTCTCCGTGTTCCCGGCAGAGTTTATCGAGTTCCTCCAGTCGGCCGCAAAAGAGCAGCTTGTGGGCGAAAAGCAGGATGAAAGGGCGGTTGCCGGGTTCATCGGCGGGAAATCTGCTGGTGATGAAGCGGTCCAGTTTCGGGGTTTCGACCAGATCCTCGAGGCTGTGGGTGATGCAGTCGTCAAGGGCAGCGAACTGCAATGGCAGGGGCAGGGTGGTGAACCAGTCGGCATCGAACGGGTAGAGGGTCAGGGCGGCGTAGGGGTGACGGTAGAGGGGGTCGTAGGCCGCCTGGTAGAGGGTCGGCAGATAACTTTGCAGGGCCTCGAAATCGTGGCAGTAGAGGGCCAGGCGAAAGTTGCGCAGGGTTCGGGCGCGAAGCTCGTCGGGATTGCTTCCCGTCGCCTGGTGGTCGAGAAACGAGGAGTGGATCAGCTGGCGGCAGAGTTGCAGGGTCTTTTGCTCAAGCGGGCGCCGGGCGATGACCTCGCGTACCTCGGGGTGGCAGCGGTTATGGTTGTCGATCAGGTTGAGGCCGCGCAGGCGCCGCAGGCGGGCGGCGGCCTCTTCGCTCTGCCAGCGCCGCCCGGAGCCCGGGGTTCGGGCCAGGGCTTTCATGATCCGAAAGAGTTCTTCACGCGGGGTGTTGCCGTCGAGCAGGGCGGTTATCTGGAGAAAGTAGAGGTCTTCCTCGTCGAGTTCTTCCAGTTGCTGCAGCATTGGGACGAAAGTTGGTACTTGCGAAGTTTCTGTCATGAGTTTTTCCAGTCGGCGATACGCTCGGCGTCTATTTGATATTCCAGGGGTGGGGCAAGAAGAGCTTTTCATAGAGCGAGAAAGCGTAACGGTCGGTCATGCTGGCGATGAAGTCGCGCAGATTCTCGGTGAAATCGTACGCTTCGAGGTAGCCGGGATAGTAGCGTCCCCTGAGCTGGTCGGGGTGCCGGGTGAAATAGTTGTAGATCTCTTCCAGGAGCCGCCGGGCCTTGAGAAAATCGTTGTGCACGGCCGGGCTTTCGTAGACCCGGTCGAAGAGAAAGGAGCGCAATTCGGTCAGGGCTTCCAAAACCGCGTCGGAGACCTTCAGTTCCCCGGGATGCCGGCGGCTTTCGATGATGGTGTCGGTGACCATGGTGTTGATGCGCTGGGGATGGCTTTCCCCCAGGACGCGGCGGCAGAGTGGGGGAATCTCATCGGCCCGGATGGTGTGGGCCCGGATGGCATCGTCGAGGTCGTGGTTGACGTAGGCGATGATATCGGCCAGCCGGACGATCCGGCCTTCGAGAGTCAGGGCGGAGTGCTCCAGAGCCTTGGAGAGGATCGGTCCTTTGCCCTTGGAGTGCTTGACGATCCCGTCCCGGACTTCGAAGGTGAGGTTGAGCCCCCGGCCCTCTTTTTCCAGGATGTCGACGACCCTGAGGCTCTGCTGGAAATGATTGAAACCGCCGGGGTGGAGCTGGTTGAGGACCGCCTCGCCGGCATGGCCGAAAGGGGTATGGCCGAGATCGTGTCCCAGGGCGATGGCTTCGGTCAGATCTTCGTTCAGGTTGAGGGCCCGGGCCATAGTCCGGGCAATCTGGGCGACCTCGAGGGTGTGGGTCAGGCGGGTGCGATAGTGGTCACCGCTCGGGGCCAGGAAGACCTGGGTCTTGTATTTCAGGCGGCGGAAGGCCTTGGAGTGGATGATCCGGTCGCGGTCATGCTGGAAGGCCATCCGGAAAGCGCACTCCTCCTCCGGTTGCAAACGGCCCCGGGATGCGGAGCTCAAAGCGGCGAAAGGAGCCAGAAGGCTCCTTTCCCGTTGTTCCAGTTCAGCTCGAACCGTAGGGTCGGAAGTTGTGTTCTCAGCGTTCATCGAGAGGTTTGTACTTCTGATTGAATTTCCCGGTGTAGAGGGCCCGGGGTCGGAAGATGCGGTTGTGACGCATGTATTCGAGAACCCTGGCGGTCCAGCCCGCGACCCGGCTGACGGCGAAAAGCGGGGTGAACATGGCCGGATCGATGCCTAAGCGGGTATAGACCACGCCGGAATAGAAATCGACGTTGGGAAAGATCTTCTTCTCTTCGGCCAGCGAGGAGACCACCTCTTTTTCGAGTTCTTCGGCGGTGCCGATAAGGTTCTGGATGTCGGCGGCGCAGCCCAGGCAGCGGTATTTGGCCAGGGGTCCGAGAATCCGGGCCCGGGGATCGTAGGTTTTGTAGACCCGGTGACCGAAACCGGGGATTTTCTTCTTTGCTTTGAGGGAGGTTCTGACCCATTCGGGAACCTGCTCGGGGCTGCCGATCTCGCGCAGGGTGTGGAGCACTCTTTCGTTGGCGCCGCCGTGCAGGGGGCCGTTTAAGGCCGCGATCCCGGAACCGACCGAGAAATAGATGTCGGAGAGGGTCGAGGCCACCACCATCGAGGCGAAGGTACTGGCGTTCATACCGTGGTCGGCATGGAGGATCAGAGCCACGTCGAGCACCCGCTCTTCGATCGGAGTCGGCCGCCGGCCGTTCATCATATAGAAGAGGTTGCCGGCGTGGCTCAAGTCGTTGAGCGGTTCATAAGGCATCAGACCCTGACGGATGCGGGCGATGGCCGCGGTCAGGGTCGGAACCCCGGCGATCAGGTGGTAACAGGCCTCGAGCCCGCTGGCGTCGTCGAGTTCAGCGTCGATCTTCTTGGGTTTCTTCTTTTTCTTCTTGAACTCGTAGATGGCCCGTTTCTCCCCGCTGGGCTTGGTTTCCATGCCGATCGAATCCTCGTCGGCGCTGATCGCGTCGTTGAGATCGGGTTTCGCCACTTCCTTATCGATGTAGGTGAACTCCTGGCGCATGAAGATGGTGCCCATGCGCAGGGCGGCCATGGCGTTCATCTCTTCGACCGGGAAACTCATCAGCAGGCGCAGGGTCTTGTTCATGTGCCGGTACTGGACCAGCTTCTGTTCATACTCCCTGAGTTCGTCGGCGGTCGGCAGGTTGCCGTGGAGCAGCAGGTAGGAGACCTCTTCGTAAGTTGAGTAGGCGCAGAGTTCGAATATATCGTAACCCCGGTAGGAGAGCAGGCCCTCGGTGCCATTGACATAGCCGACTTTCGATTCGCAGGCGATAGCGCCCTCGAGACCGGGACCGATCTGGCATTCGATCGGCCATTTGGCGGCTTTGCTGCTGGCTGGTTTACGGCTGACACCTCCGATTTCGGCCCGAGCCCGGGCGGCGGCTTCGATTATCAGTTGGGTTATTTCACTCGAACCTTGATGTCTGTCGTTGTTCATGGTATCTCCTTGCCTCCTTTGATTGTGCGGAAGTTTCAGGCGGTCCGCTTCCGGCCGGGGATAGCTTTGTCGGTTTCCGAAAGGTCAGGGTGAGCGCAATCCGGTTTCGCTGTTGCGAGGGGGCTGGTCAAAAAGCGGGCCGAAGAGGGAAAGTATTATATTTTTTAGCTTTTTGTCAAGTAAATATATTTTTACAAGGTTTCGGTGACAGCGGTAAGCATAGAAAAACTCAGCAAGAACTACGGTTCCCTGCAGGCCCTCGAGGCGATTGATATGGAGATCGGAAAGGGCGAATTCTTTGCCCTGCTGGGGCCCAACGGAGCCGGGAAATCGACCCTGATCAATATCCTGGCCGGCCTTACCCGGGCCTCCTCGGGGCGGGCCGCGGTTTTGGGTTACGACGTTTGCCGCCAGTGGCGCGAGGCCCGGCACCGGCTCGGGGTGGTGCCTCAGGAACTGGCTTATGATCCCTTTTTCACGATCCGGGAGCTGCTTACCCTGCAGTCCGGCTATTTCGGCCTCGGCCGGGAAAACCGGGGCTGGATCGATGAACTGCTGGTCGCCCTGGGGCTTGAAGAGAAGGCCGAGACGACGATGAACCATCTCTCCGGCGGCATGAAAAGACGGGTTCTGATCGCCCAGGCCCTGGTCCACCGGCCGCCGGTGGTGATTCTCGATGAACCCACGGCCGGAGTCGATGTCGCCCTGCGCCGCCAGCTTTGGGATTTTATCCGCGGGCTCAACTCCAGGGGGCACACCATCATCCTGACGACCCATTACCTGGAAGAGGCCGAAACCATGTGCGAGAGGATCGCGATTCTCAATCACGGCCGTCTCGCGGCCCTGGCCCCGCGCTCGGAGCTGCTCCGGCGCAGCCAGTGGCGCCGTCTTCGGCTCCAATTGGTCGATGGCGATCCCGGCTGTTTGCCGGAAGCCCTGCTCGCCAAGCGCGAATCGGCTCCCCCGGGGGAGTTGGTTCTGCGTCTTCACCGGGAGCGAGACCCGCTGGGGGCGGTGTTGGCCGAACTGGACCGTTGCGGATTGCGGTTTTCCGATCTCAAGATCCAGGAACCGGGGCTGACCGAGATCTACAGTGAACTGACGGCGGACTGATATGTTCAATTTTTACGGTTTCTACACTCTTTTCGCCCGCGAGGTCTGGCGCTTTCTCAAGGTTTCGATCCAGACCATCCTGACCCCGGTGGTCACGGTGCTGCTCTACCTGCTGATCTTCTCCTCGGTCATTGCCAGAAGCCGTGAAATGCTGCCCGGGGTCGATTTCCTGACCTTTCTGGTGCCCGGCCTGGTGGTCATGGCGATGCTCCAGAATGCTTTTGCCAACAGCTCTTCGAGTCTTTTTCAGTCCCGGCTCAATGGTAACGTGATCTTCGTGTTGTTGGCCCCGATCTCCGATTTCGAGTTCTATCTCGCTTTCGTCGGGGCGGCAGTGGTCCGGGGGCTCTGTGTCGGTTTCGGAGTCTGGGCGGCGGCCTCGCTTTTCGCCCTGGTGCCGTTGCAGCGGCCCCTGGCGGCCCTGGCCTTCGCCCTTCTGTGTTCCGGAGCGCTGGGGGCCCTGGGGCTGGTCTCGGCGATCATTGCCGACAAATGGGACCATATCGCCGCTTTCCAGAATTTCGTTATTGTGCCGTTCTCTTTTTTGAGCGGGGTCTTCTTCTCGATCAGGGATCTGCCCCCCTTCTGGCGTCAGGCCTCGTTGTTCAACCCCTTCTTCTACCTGGTCGATGGTTTTCGCTCGACCTTCGTCGGGGTTTCCGAGGTCTCTCCGACTTTGAGTCTCGTTGTCGGGGCCGGGTTCTTCCTGGCCAGTTCGGCCTGGGCCCTGTGGCTCCTGGCCCGGGGCTGCAATCTGAGAAGCTGACCCGGAAAAAGTGCTTGACGGTGGTGATATACGATAATAGAAGTCGGGTAACCGGTCGGTGCAATTTTCGGTAATGTGCGAGAGCTCTGGCGATCTCCTGTGCAAGATTCCATTGATCCCTTTTGCTCTGGCGGCAGACCGGAACTGCGACTGCTTGAGCCCCGGTGAGCCTGGCGGTTGTGGCGCAGCGGGGGCTGGGGATAACGGAATTGGAACGTACGAAGTGAGGCAGAGACGCCGGAAAGACCGGAGTGAGTCGAAGCTGAAAATTTACAAACCCGAAAACCAATCTTGATTTACGTATCAAACGAGGAATAATGGCCTTGGTTACAGTTGGCATCGCTGATTTTAAGGTCAGCAATAATCCCGAGGATACCCTGGTTTCCTATTCCCTGGGTTCCTGTATCGGGCTGGCGGTTTACGATCCGGTGGCCGGGGTCGGGGGACTTCTCCACTACATGCTGCCCGATTCCTCCATCAACCAGGAGAAGGCCGAGAAGAACCCGGCGATGTTCGCCAACCGGGGTATCCCGCTGCTTTTCAAGAGCTGTTTCAAGCTTGGTGCCGACAAGAACCGGATGATCGTCAAGGTTGCCGGCGGCAGTCGGATCATGGGCGGGGCCGGAGCCTTCGATATCGGCAAACGCAATTATGCCGTGTTGCGCAAGATTTTTTCGAAGAACCGGGTGGCGATCGCGGGAGAGGATATCGGCGGCAGCTACAACCGCACCCTTTATCTGCAGATCGCCGACGGCCGTACGAGCCTGAAAATCGCCAAAAAGGGGGTGGTCGAGCTATGAGTCTGATGGAAGAGATTATCGCCGCGGTCGAAGCCATGCCGCCGTTTCCCCAGGTCGTGCACCGGGCCCTGAAGGAACTCTCCGAACCTGAATATGAAGTCGCCGACCTGGTTGAAATCCTGAAGGTCGATCAAGCGGTGACCGCCAATATTCTCAAGCTCTGCAATTCGGCCTATTTCGGTCTGCCGCGCAAGGTCTCCTCGCTCAAGGAGGCGGTGGTCTATCTCGGGGCCACGCAGCTGCGCCAGCTGCTGCTTTCCGGGGCGGTCAACAAGATCTATGATCAGCCCAACGAAGGCTACGCGGTTTTTGCTGATGAACTCTGGCGCCACGCTTTGGCGACAGCGGTGATGGGCCAGGTTCTGCGTCGTCATCTGAAACTGAAACTCGATGACAACCTGGTGTTCACCTCGGCCCTGCTGCATGATGTCGGCAAGGTGGTGTTGAGCAATTTCGTTGCCGATCGCTATCTCGAGATCGAGAAACTGGTCGAAGAGGAGGGGTGTGCGTTCCAGGAGGCGGAAAAACGGGTCCTGGGATTCGACCACGCCGAGATCGGCGGCCGCATCGCGGTGAAATGGGATTTCCCCCCCGAGATCGTCGCCGCCATCAGTTTTCATCACCAGCCGGCCCGGGCCGGGAAGAGTTATCGTCTTTTGACCGAACTGGTCGCTCTGGCCAACAACCTGACAGTGATGGTCGGTTACGGCACCGGGGTCGACGGTCTCGCCTGCCGCGGCCACGGCCTCTTGCTGGAGAAATTGCAGGTCAAAGAGAGAGATCTGGAGAACCTGTTGCTGCTCTTCCAGATGGAGATGGCCAAGACCTGTGATATCGCCGGCGTCGGAGAGTAGCCGCCGGTTTTATCAAGATCCGGGTTCGGGTCACGAAATCCCACGAAAGGGGTGTTTTGCCTTGTGTGGCTTTTCGCGACATTCACGACTTTCGTAGTTTCTGGAACTACGAAAAACGCGGAAAACACGAAACCGGAAGAGGATAAACCGCAATTCACCACCGATCCGAAAAAATCGTTATCAAGGTGTCAGGCTGAGTAGTTACACTTTTTCCCGGGGGTTGCCCGGGTTGGGGCGTCCGAGTAGGCGAAGCCGACGTTTCAGTCGGTGCGGAAAACCACTTCCAGCCAGGGCAGGTTGACTCGCGGCGAGCGCAAGGTGAGATGGGTGCCGGGCGGGGGATTGCCGGGCAGGTTGAGTTCGCATTCTAAGGCCAGTTCCGGGATGGCGAGCAGACTCTTGCGGCCCCACTCCGCGACCACAACGCCCTGACCCCGCCACTCCGGTTGCTCCTGCAGCCAGGCCAGGGTCCAGTGGCGGTTGGAGAGCCGTTCGGCCTGGCGAATGCGATTGACGGTCGGGGTGACGGCGGCGATGGCGGCAAGGATCTCTTTTTCCGGCAGGGGCGGTTGTCCGGCCAGGTGCAGTCTGAGTTGCTGGTGGGCCAGGAGGTCGAGATAGCGACGCAGGGGACTGGTGATCCGGATATAGGCGTTAAGTCCGAGTCCGGCATGGGGCTGGGGCGCGGTGGTGATCCGGCCCGGCCGCATGCAGCGGCGCAGGGCGAACATCGCGGCCAGCGGATCCAGTCCTTCGCAGTCAGGCATTTCCGCTGGCGGCGTCTGGCCGGCAAACGGCATCGGCAACTGGTGTTCAACGGCGTAGCGGGCACCGGCCGCTCCGGCGATGAGCATCGCTTCGCTGACGATCTCCCGGCTGCGATAGGCTGGCAGCGGGGTGATGTCGATCTCTTTCCCGTTGACCCGGATCCGGCATTCCGGCAGGTCGATCGCCACCGCTCCGGCGGCCAGGCGCCGTTGGCGATGAGCGGTGGTCAGACGCGAGATCTCTTTTAGGTCCGGATCCCGCTCCAGAAGGGTTTCCGCCTCCCGGTAGCTCAGGCGGGTGACCCGGGTGAGGCTCGGATGCACCTCCAGATCCAGGATCTCCCCCCGGTCGTCGAGGGTGACGGCAAAGGAAAGTGCCGGTGAAATTTCGTTGAGTCCGAGCCCGAGACGGTCGGTGATCTCCCGGGGCAGCATGGTCCGGGTGCCTTCCGGCAGGTAGAGGGTGGCGGCCTGTTCCCGGGCCTGCCGGTCCAGGGGAGATCCGGCCGTGACCCGGCTGGCCACGTCGGCGATGTGGATCCAGAGCCTTTTTCCGTCGAAACTGATGGCGTCATCCGGATCGAGGCTGCCTTCGTCATCGATGGCGAAGGTTTTGAGTCCGGTCAGGTCGAGGCGTTCTTCACTCTGGTCGGTACCTGCCGCAGCTGTCTCCAGGCTGTCGATCGACGGCTTCTCGTCTTCTGTTCCCAGCCTGAAATTGAGCCGTAAGGGATGAGGGTTGAAATTCTTGTTCCAGTAGCCCAGATCGAGCAGTAGGGCGTGGGCGTTTTCCCGGTTCTGCTGTTTGCCGAGATGTTGCAGCAAGCGGCTTTCCGAACCCTGGTTTAAGGCCAGTTTCTCCACTTCGATCAGAAATTCCCGGTCGCTTTCGATCACGGCCCGTTGTGCCACCCTCTCCACAAAGGCCTGCCAGTTTTCGCGCCGAGCCCGGCGGTTTTCCCGGCGCTCCTTCTCCTGTTCGTATTCCTGGGTCGTCCGGGCCTTGACCCGGTGCGGCGAGCCATGAAAATGGAGTCCCTCGCTGACCACTTTCCAGGCGCTCCAGAGGGTCGAGGGCGTATTGTCGCTGAAAAGCAGTTCTGCCAGTTCCGTAAGGCTGGTCTCCTCCCCGCTCAGCAGTTCCCGGGCTTCGTCGAGGTCGGCCGGGGCGGCGGCAATGGTCTCCAGCCCGTTTACCGGGCCGGGATGGAGCGGGATGACATCCTTGGGGCGGACCTTTTTGCGGGTGGGTTGTAAAAGCAGCTCAATCTCGATTTTGTCGCTTGCGTGCAGGATCCGGGCGGGCTGGCTTTTGTAGAGAACCAGGGCTCCGGAACGGAGATCGGCGGGAGGCATCAGGCTGGCCGGTTCAGTTGTCAAGCAGGAAAAAGAGTTCGCGAATGGCCTTCTCGTGATCCTCGAGGTTGTATTCGAGAATCCGGCGCAGGTGCGTCATGCTCTCGGCATCGTAGCTGATGAACTTGAAACCGTAATTATTCTTTTCACGGTCCTGGTGGACCAAGAGAGAGCTGAAATTGAGCGAGATGCTGGATTCCGGCAGGAAAACCTTGATCAGGGCCTGTTCCCCGATTGTCAACGGCAGGGGTTCGGTGGTTCGGACCAGGGCGCCGCGCAGGGAGATGTCGAGCAGTTCGGCACCATGCGGATGGCCGGCGATTTCGAGTTTGCAATGGGCCGGAAATTTGATGCGGCTGAAATTGCGTTGTTCTTTCATGGCTGCACCTCACTGCCAGTTCACGCTGATTAGTATCTTTGCAGGTTATATTTTCTGCCCAGAAAACAAGAAAAATCATCGGCGGAAAATGTTCTGATGAGAGCACTTGTTTGCGGGCCGGAAAAAACCGTTCGGATTGCGGGTTTTGTCCCTGTATCCGTTGTTTCCCGATTCTCTGACAAGTAGTTCTCTATCTCAAGGTTATCGGTTAATCGGGCGGCTGTCAACCTCAATCTGCGGCCGGTTGTCCGGAGTCGGATCGGGGAGCAGCTATATTTCCTCCGGTATGCCGGAAAGCCAACGGCAGTCGAGGGCAATGTTTTCAGTCTCTGGGCTCGGATTCGTTTTCCAGCTCGAGGGCGGCCAGGCGCCAGCACTCGGCCGAAAGGCCGGGTTCGCCCGCCAGCGAGAAACAGACCGCAGCCTCGAGATGGGAGCCTTCACGGCGCAGTCTTAAAGCCTCTTCCCGCAACCGGGCGTTGATGGTGGACCGCTTTCCGGGAGGGTCGCGCCGGTCTGCCGGGCTGGGGGTATGCAGAACCTGCCGGGTTGCGGCAGCCGGTTTTCCCGTTTCGGGTCGTGGAGCCCGCGAAAGAGGATCCTGTCCGCCGTCAGCCTTGTAGCTGTCAAGCGGTACGGTGAAATCGATCGGGGGCTCGGCCGAAAATTCGATCTGGCAGCGGTCGAGAGGCGGGGCCAGCAGACAGCGGTCCAGCCGGCGGAAACTTTTTTCCGCCAGGTCGAAGCGCTGTGACCGGGTCAGAAAAGTCAGAAACTCCGGTTCCAGATGCAAAACCTCGTCGAGTTGCGGCCCGGTCAGTTGGGGAGTGAAGGCCGTATCGAGAGGGATGAAAAGGTTCTCTTTCACCCGGCGCAGGGGTTCTCCGAAAGGCAGAAAGCCGTAACTTGTCCTTTCCGGTAGCAGCAGGAAACCGTTTTGCCGGTCTCCGGCCCAGCTAAGATGACCGAGCAGCGAGCCCGGCAGGCGGCTGGCGAGTTTTCGCAACCAGACGATTTCCCGCTCTCTGAGCCTTAAGGCGGCCGGCCCGGAGCCGGGGGGGGAGTGGCGTGTGACGAGGCGCAATGGGACCGGCAGGAGTTTGCGGGGGTCGTCTGTCGCCAGAAGTTGCGGTTGCGACAGGTGGACCGGCCTGATCTTGATTTCGGTTTCCGGGGCGGAAAAGAGCGGTGGCGGGCTATACTCTAGAAGCGTTTCCTCCGGTCGGCCGGGGACCAGACGCAGAACCTCGGGAGAGGCGGCTTCCGGGATCGGGAAGACAGGTGAACCATATTCGCGGTAGGTGCCGATATGGTGCCCGGCAGCAGCGCTTTTGCCGGTTGGCAGAAAAAGCCGGCAGCGGGCCAGATCGTGCAGGTAGTTGAGCAGAAAGCCGGGCAGAGAGCGGTTGATCGTTTCCCGGCCGAGCCTATTTGCGGTTGGTCGCTGCCGGAGGTAGAGCAAGCGCAATTGTCCTTCCAGGAGGGGAGAGATTCGGAAATCGACCGCGTGGCGCAGCAGGAAACGGCTGATGAACGGCAGCAGGGCCGCGGGCAGCAGCAGGTAGGCCTCTTCCGGTCCCGGAGCGGAGGATGGCGCACCGGCGTTTCCGGTGGTTGCGGCCGGTATCGGGTTTTCAAAAATAGTCGGAGTCATTTTCATTGAACCGGGCCAGAGCTTGGAAGAGGTTCTCCCGTTCCTGTTTGAGGGTTGAAGGTGGTGTCCAGGCGGCCAGTCGCTCATGGAGCTCAGCGGTCAACAGCGGGTCGGCAGCCGCCCGGTCTAGGTACTCCCGCAGGCAGCGCTCTCTTTCCAGGGGCAGCAACGGGTCGTAGATTGCCAAGGCGGTTTCATAACCCCGGCGCATCAGGTCGGGTCGTTGCACCAGGTCGCCGTAGAATGCCAGAGCCTCCCAGTTGCGGCCGCTGATGAGTGGTGGCAGGGAGGTGGCGGTTTTTTCGAGCCGGGTCCGGGCCTGGCGGTAGAAAGCCGATCCCGCTTTCCGCTTTCCGGTCAGTTGCAGACTTGCGGCCCGGGCCAGGAGGGCCCGGGTTTCCTCTCCGGGCCGGCGGGCCGGATCATGGTGCAGCTCTTCGAGCCAGCGTTCGGCACTGCGGTCGGCGGCGGTGAAATCCCGCAACTCCAGGAGCAGTTGCGTCAAACGTTCCCAGTGGCCGTTCTTTTCATAGATTCTGGCCG
>JAADEO010000021.1 GCA_013153415.1 Deltaproteobacteria bacterium | reverse complement strand
CATCTCACCCCATATCCGCCCCGCCAGGTGTCACGCAAGCTCAGCAAACGCAACAAGGGGTTAGCGATTTCTCGCTAACCCCTTGTTTATTACTGGTCGGGATGAGAGGATTTGAACCTCCGACCCCCTGCTCCCAAGGCAGGTGCGCTGCCAGGCTGCGCCACATCCCGATTTCTATCCTCCGGAGGGCCGGGCTTGTAACATAATGACCGGTAAACTGCAAGAGTTTCCAGGGTGGTTAATCATCGTCGAGATCGCCGCCGGCGACGCCCAGTTTCTTGATCTGGTAGCGCAGGGTGCCGCGATCCATATTCAGGAGGCGGGCGGTCTTGGCCTTGTTGCCGCCGGCGACTTTCATCGCCTCTTCAATCAGGTAGCGGGAGAAGGATTTGACCAGTTCATTGAAATCGACGCCCTGGCGGAAATCATATTCCCGGGGCAGGACCAGGCCGAAACTGTTTTTATCCCGGCTGGCCGAGAGCACTTCCAAAGGGAGGTGTTCTTCTGTAATGACCTCGGTGTCTTCGAGAATCATGATCCTTTCGACCATGTTCTTCAACTCCCGGACATTGCCGCGCCACTGATATTTCTGCAGCAGTTCCATGGCTCCGGGTGAAATCTCCCGGACACTCTTTTTGAGTTTGCGATTGAAGTGGTCGAAGAAGTATTTAAGCAGAATCTCGATATCCTGACGCCGCTCCCGCAAGGGGGGAATGACAATATTGATTACCTTGAGCCGGTAATAGAGATCTTCCCGAAACTTGCCCTCTTCGATCAGCTTCTCGAGCTGCTGGTTGGTAGCCGAAACGAAGCGGGCGTCGATCTCGATATCCTCGACACTGCCAAGACGGCGGAATTTGCTCTCCTCGAGAACCCGCAGCAGCTTGGCCTGGAGAGAGGCGTCCATATCGCCGATCTCATCGAGAAAGACAGTACCGCCATTGGCTTTTTCGAGAAGTCCCAGCTTGCGGGATTTGGCATCGGTGAAAGCCCCACGCTCGTAACCGAAGAGTTCGCTTTCGAGAAGGTTGCCGGGAATCGAGGCGCAGTTGATGCTGACAAAGGGTTTATCGGCCCGTTCGCTGAGATAGTGGATGGCCCGGGCGACCAGCTCTTTGCCGGTGCCGCTCTCGCCTCGGATCAGCACCGAAACATCCCGATTGCGGGCCACCTTGCGGACCATGCTCATCACCCGTTCCATGGCCGGATCGACCGAAATGATGTCGCTCTCCTGCGACTGGGAGCTGATAATATCGCGAACCTCCCGCTTCAGCTTGCCGGTTTCCAGGGCGAGCTTGACGATCAGGAGAATCTCGTGCGATTTAAAGGGTTTGTTGATATAGTCGTAGGCCCCGTATTTCATCGCCTCGACCGCGGTGTCGACCGAGCCGTAAGCGGTCATCATGATACAGAGAGGGGCGTGATCATCCGCCTGTTCGTGAATGAAACGCAACAGCTCGATACCACTGCCATCGGGCAAACGGAGATCAATCAGGATCAGGTCGTAGTTCTCTTTGACCACCAGCTCCCGGGCATCAGCGATCTGGCCGGCCACTTCGACCCGGTAACCGGCTCCGGTGAGCAGGTGGGTCAGGGACTCCCGGATCAGTTTTTCATCGTCAATTATAAGTATTCGACTGGACATCTTCCACATTCCGATAACGGGGCTGCGCCTCTCCCGCCGGCAAACCCACCGCGAAGGTGGTTCCGCGACCAGACTCGCTCTCGACTTCGAGGCGACCGCCATGTTCCTTGATTATACTGTGAGCAATCGACAGGCCGAGACCGGTGCCCCGGTTCTTGGTCGTGAAAAAGGGATCAAAAATCTTCTCAATGATCTCACGACTGATCCCCGGGCCATTGTCGGTAATTTTAAGCCATAGCCAGGTTCTCTCCCCGACCTGATCGACAGGCTCGCTCTCATCTAAAGATTTCATCCCGGCACCGTTGAGAGTTCCTGGCAGCAGGATCAATTCGACCCGGCTACCACCTTCACGGGCGGCATCCAGAGCGTTCAGACCGAGATTGACAACCACCTGGCGTATTTTTTCCTGGTCGCCGTAAACCAGCGGCAGGGTGGTGCCGTAAACCTGCAGGGCCGTATCGACCTGCTCTCTGGCAGCCTGTTCGTGGAACAACGGGAACCAGTCCTTCAGCAATTCGACCATATTGAACCAGGAACGTTCGAGAATCCCGGCCCGGGAGAATTCCAGCATCGATGAAACTATCTTCTCGAGCCGATCGATCTCATCGATAACGCTGCCGACCAGTTTACCGACATAGGGGTGATCCGTCAACTCATTCCTGATGATATCGAGGGAGATGTTCATTCCGGTCAGGGGATTACGGATCTCATGGGCGATGCCGGCCGCGAGCTGGCCGATCGAAGCCAGACGCCGCATCCTTTCGACCTCCTGGTCGGATTTCCGCTTTTCGGTCTGATCCTGGACCAGAACCAGCAAGCCCCGGTAGCGGCTGTGCTTCTCCTCCCCCAGAGAGGTGACACTGACCGAAAAAATCTTCTCACCGCCACCGTTGGCGCGGCATTCGCCGCAGGGGCCGGTGAAAGTCTGGCACATCTCGATCTGGGCCAAAGACTGATGCCCGCTGCCGACCTGGGTCAGAGCCCGGCGGAAGGGCGGAGAATCGAGAATGTCGAAGATGCTGCCCTGCCAGTCGGGATCCAGAGAAGCAAAGATCTCTTCACTGGAACGATTGTGCGACGTGATCTTGAGGGAGCTGTCCAGAGTGATGATGGCATTGGGCGAGCTGCGCAGGATACTTTCGCGAAAATCGCGATCTTCGATCAACGTACGGTTAAAGATCAGACTTTCCATGGCCTTATCGGCCTGGGACGCGAAGACCCTGAGCAGGTCGATGTTTATTTCAGCCGGGGCCCTCCCCTCCTGGTAGATAAGGGCCAGCAGTCCCTGCTCCTTTTTCCCCACCAGCAACGGCAGGCTCAAAAGGCCGACGCGGCGCTGTTCCCGACGTGAGACTTTGTTAACGGTACGAAAGATTGACTGGTTCCGGGCCAGGGTCTTCCAGAACTGGTCCCCGGCGTCCAACTCCAGATATTCCCCCGGCAAAGCTCCGAAAACCGCCACCGGCTCCAATCTGCGTCCCACATCCGGACTGATCAGCAGCCAACCCGCCTGGGCCCCGCCCAGCTCCACCCCGCTGGCGACAATCAACTGTTGGAGTTTCTCCAGGTTACTGGTCTCACTCATCTGACGGGAGATCTGCTGGAGTTTGATGAGCTCTTCGATCTGACGCCGGTTATCGGCATGCAGCCGCCGGTATTCGACCCCGAGACCGATCTGGTTGGAAAAGATCTCCAGGATCTCGATATCCTCGTCGCTGATCTCCTCGCAACTGAAGCTGCGGTCGGCGAGCATGGTTCCGACAATGCCGCGCTCGGTAATAATCGGCACCAGAACACAGTTGTGTCGTTTCAGGGCGCGGTTGCGGCGGCGGTCCAGCGAGGTGAAGAACGGTTCGTCAACCCCTTTACGGATACGGATCGTCTCACCGGTCCGCAATACCCGGGTCTCAACGCAGTGATCCCGTTCGATATCGTATTTAAGCCCTTTGACGCTGACCTGGCAACCGACATTGATGACCCCTTCCAGGGTCGTACCACCCTCCTTGATGAGATAGAGGGCGACCCGGTCATAGCCCAGCGCTCCGGTGACGGTTTCGAGAACGGTCCGGGCCAGCTCTTCGCGGCTCAACCCGCTCATCGTCAACCGACTGACCTGGTGCAGGGCGGAAAGAATCTTCTTGGTATCCCGAAAAGCCACTCAATACTCCACACTACGCAGGGTCAGGCCATGGGCTGGAGCCGTCATCCCGGCAGCCTCGCGGTCCCGGGCGGCGATAATCCCGGCCATCGCCTCGGGCGGCAGTTTACCACTGCCGATCTCGACCAGGGTGCCGACAATGATCCGCACCATATTCTTTAAAAACCCGCTGCCACGGATAAAAAAACAGAGACATCCGCCGCGTTTCAGCCAACGGACCTGAAAAACCGTCCGGATGCTGGTGACGGTTTCACCATCAGCCGCCTTGAAAGAGAGAAAATCATGCTCGCCGACCAG
>JAADEO010000125.1 GCA_013153415.1 Deltaproteobacteria bacterium | reverse complement strand
CTATGTACGCCTCATTCCTCAGCTTTTTGGCGCCTAGCATCTGGAACTTTTTACTTTGCCATCCCGTTTTTTGCGCAATTTCAACTTATTACGAGATTACCAAACAAAAATAAAACCGGGAGATGAACCGATGAATTTCACTTTCAGCGAAGAACAGGCGATGCTGCGGGAGATGGCCCGCAAATTCGCCGACAAGGAGATGCGGCCCCGGCTGGAGGAACTCGAGCGAGCGGGCGAACCGGCCCCGGAACTGGTCAGCAAGATGGCCGACCTCGGCCTGCTGGCCGCCCACCTGCCCAAGGAATATGGCGGCGGCGGACTGGATTTCGTTTCCGCCGCCATCATCTGGGAAGAACTCAGCAAGGCGAGCTGGACCATGACCCTGGGATCCCTGGGCCATGCCGTTCTCAGCGGCACCATCCTGGCCCGGGCGGCCAGCACAGAGCAGAAGGAAAAATATCTGCCTCCCCTGTGCCGGGGGGAGCTGCTTTTCGCCACGGCCACGGTCGAACCCGACGCCGGCAGCGACGCCACCGCGATCTCCGCCAGCGCCGTGCTCGAGGACGGGCGGTGGCGGCTCAACGGCACCAAGAATTTCGTTACCGGCGGCGGCACCGCCGACCATATCCTGGTACTGGCCCAGACCGACCGGAAACTGCGGGCCAAGGGCATGGTCCTGCTATTGGTCGACCGCGACACACCCGGCATCAGCATCGAAAAAGTGCGCCTGGTCGGGGGCCGCACCAGCGACATCGTCAACCTGGCCTTCTCCGACTGCCTGATCCCTGAAGAAAACACCATCGGCCCGGTCGGCCGCGGGTTGCACGCGGCCTTCCACGGCATCGATACGGCCCGGGTCTTCATCACCGCCGGAGCTTTGGGCATGGCCCAGGACTGCCTGGACTCAGCCCTCAAATACTCCCGGGAAAGGATACAGTTCGGCAAAGAGATCGGCAACTTCCAGCTCATCCAGGAGACCGTCGCCCGGCTTTTCGCCGAGATTTCGAGCCTGCGCTGGCAGCTCTACTACGCCGCCGATCTCAAGGACCGGGGCCAAGCTCACGGCAAAGAGCTCTCTGCGGCCAAATGGCTGGCCTCGGAACTCGCCGTCCGGGCCGCCAACGAGGCCATCCGCATCCACGGCGCCTACGGTTGCAGCGATGAATATCCATTGGAGCACCATTACCGCGACGCGGTTTTGAGCACTATCCTCGGCGGCACCAGCGAGATGCACAAGCTGATGATCGGCCGGGAGCTGACCGGCTTCAACGCCATGACCTGATTGACGGGAGGATGAAACAATGAATGATTTCTGTACCCTGCGAACCATGCTGCGCCGCAACCTCGAATTCAACCCCGGCAAAACCGCCCTGATCGAAGGAGAACGGAGCTACACCTTCGCCGAATTCGCCGACCGCTGCCAGCGGATGGCCAACGCCCTGCTCGGCTTCGGATTGAAAAAGGGCGAACGGGTGGCGATTTTGAGCAAGAACAGCATCGAAAATGCCGAATCCTACTTCAGCATTCCCATTGCCGGGCTGGTCCTGGTGATGCTCAATTTCCGTCTCGCCCCCCGGGAGATGCTCGACATTCTGACCGATGCCGAACCGGCGGTGCTAATGGTCAACCAGGAGTACCTGGAACACTATGAAGAGATCAAGGACAGACTCCCCTTCGTGCGGAAGCTCATCTTCATCGGTGACCGGAATTTGCGACCGGAGGGCTGGCTCCACTACGAGGAACTGATCGAGAAGGCTCCTACGGATTGCCCCGCGACACCGCTTTATGAGGAGGACCTCGCGGCCCTGCTCTACACCAGCGGCACCACCGGAGCTCCCAAGGGCTGCATGGCCACCCATCGCAACTTCTACCACGTCGGCCGCAGCCTGACCCTGGAACTGAAGATGGACGAAAACGATGTCGGCATTATCGCTTCCCCCCTGTTCCACGCCACCGGCGAGGTCACGCTGATGAACCATGTCTACAGTGGTACGACTTCGGTCATCATGCCGGGCTGGGACGTCGAACTCTTTCTCGGGCTGGTCGAAAAGTACCGGGTCACGACCGGGATGCTGGCCACGCCGATGGTCCTTTTCCTGGCCGCCTACCAGACTCCGGAAAAATTCGATTTCAGCAGCCTGAAGAAGATCTATTTCGCCGGCGCCCCGGTGACCCCGGTGGTTTTCGAAAAGGCCATCAAAACCTACGGCAATGTCTTCATCCACCTCTTCGGCACCAGCGAAACCGTGGGACAGGCGACCATTCTCACCACCCGGGACGTGGCCCGGGCCCTTGAGGCCGGCAAAAGCGAAATCCTGGCCTCCTGCGGCCGCTCTTTCGCCGACATGGAGTGCCAGGTGGTCGATGAAAACGACAACCCGGTACCCCCGGAGGTGGTCGGCGAAATCCGGGTCCGGGGGCTGGGCAACGTCAAGGGCTACTGGCGCAAGGAGAAAGAGACCGCCCAGGTCTTCCGCCAGGGGTGGTACTACCCGCTCGATCTCTGCCGGGTCGATGAAGAGGGCTACATCTACATCGTCGATCGCAAGAAGGACATGATCATCACCGGGGGCGAGAATGTCTACCCGGCCGAGGTCGAAAACGTGCTCTACCGGCATCCCGCCGTCAGCCAGGCCGCGGTCATCGCCCTGCCGGACGAAAAATGGGGCGAAGCGGTGACCGCGGTGATCGAGGTCAGACCCGGCTTTGAGATCGACAGTGAAGAGATCCGCGCTTTCTGCAAAAAGGAGATCGCCTCCTACAAGGTACCGCGCCGGATCATCCAGGTCGAACAGATGCCGCGCAGCGCCAGCGGCAAGATCCTCAAATACAGGCTGCGGCAACAGTTATCGGCCTCGTAGAGTTTCGGCCCACTCCTGTCTCCGAAAAAATCAGCGGCGACCATTGCATATTTCCCTGGACGCCGCGCCGTTTTTTCAGATCAAAACCCGGCCAAAACAAAAAACCCGGAACAGCATTCGCCGTTCCGGGTTTTTTATGTTTCGGGAAATACGAAACTTAATAGAGAGTCAGATACTCTTCAAGTTCCCAATCGGTAACCGCGGTACGGTAGCGGTCCCACTCCTGGCGCTTGTAGCCGACGTACTTCTCGTAGATATGCTCGCCCAGGGTCTCCTTGGCGATCGGGTTGGCTTCGAGGGCGTCGAGAGCCTCTTCGAGGGAAGCCGGCATGTTGTCGATATTGGCAGCCTCTTTTTCAGCCGGAGTCATCTCGAAAATATTGACATCGACCGAGGGCGGCGCAGTAAGTTTGTTCTTGATCCCGTCGAGGCCGCAGTTGAGCATCATGGCGAAGGCGAGATAGGGGTTGCAGGAGGGATCCGGACAACGGACCTCGACCCGGGTGCCGAGACCGCGGGAAGCGGGAATCCGCATCAGGGCGCTACGGTTCTTGGCCGACCAGGCGACATAGACCGGAGCTTCGTAACCCGGCACCAAACGCTTGTAGGAGTTGACCAGCGGGTTGGTGACGGCGGCGAAAGCACGGGCGTTCTTGGCGACCCCGGCGATATACTGGAAAGCGGTTTCGCTCAGTTCCAGCTCACCCTTGGGATCGTAGAAGACGTTGTTGCCTTCGAGGTCGAAGAGCGACTGGTTGGTATGCATGCCGGAACCGTTGATGCCGAAAACCGGTTTCGGCATGAAGGTGGCGTGCAGGCCGTAGGACTTGGCGATGGTCTTGACCACCCATTTGAAGGTCACGGTGTTGTCGGCCGCGGTCACGGCATCGGCGTACTTGAAGTTGATCTCGTGCTGACCCTCGGCGACCTCGTGATGCGAAGCCTCGATCTCGAAACCCATCATTTCCAGGGTCTCGATGATCTCGCGGCGGCATTCGATGCCCTCATCCTCGGCATCGACGCTGAAATAACCGGCGCTGTCGTGAGTCTCAGTGGTGGGACCGAACTCATCGACCTCAAACAGGAAGAATTCGCACTCGGTACCGACATTCATCCGGTAACCCAGCTTCTCGGCTTCGGCCATGACCCGCTTGAGGTTGACCCGGGGGCAACCGGCAAACGGGGTGCCGTCGCTCTTGTAGACATCGCAGATGATGCGGGCGGTGCCGACACCCTGCTTGTCACGCCA
>JAADEO010000204.1 GCA_013153415.1 Deltaproteobacteria bacterium | reverse complement strand
CCCAGTTTCTTTTTGAGCCGTCTGAGCCCCTCGAGGGTCCGGGCGTAATTGTCGGCATCGTCCAATCCCGAGCGCAGAGCGGCGCTGACCTTCTCCGGGAGGGCTTCGTTCTGGATCAGTTCCGGAACCACCTGGCAGCCGGCGATGAGATTGACCAGGCTGATGAAGGGGACCGAGATCAGGCGTTTGCCGAGCTCGTATGAGAACGGATTGACCTTGTAGAGTACGACCATCGGCACTTCGGCCAGGGCGGTTTCGAGGGTCGCGGTGCCCGAGGTGACCAGGGCGAAGACGACATCTTCCAGGGCCCGGGACAGAGGTTGCTTGCGGACGGTGACGAAACCTCGGAATGAGTCCGGAATGAACTCTTCGATGAATGCCGGCGCAACCGAAGGGGCTACCGGGATCAGGAAACGGCTTTCCGGCCGCCGGCGTTGGTAGAGTCGGGCCGTGGTCAGCATCAGGGGCAGCATCCGCCGGATCTCTCCTTTGCGACTGCCGGGGATCAGGGCGATCAGGGGCTGGTCGCGGGGACCGGGCTTGAAGGAACGGAATTCGTCGAGCAGAGGGTGGCCGACATATTCGGCCGTTACCCCGTGGCGGCGGTAGAACTCCTCTTCGAAGGGCAGGATGACGAGAATCTTTTTGACCAGCCGGCTGATGGTCCGGACCCGTCTCCGGCGCCAGGCCCAGACCTGGGGACTTATATAATAGACGATCGGGATGCCGAGCCGCCGGGCGTAAGGGGCGACCAGGTTGAGGTTGAAATCGGGGAAATCGATCAGCACCAGAAGATCGGGGCGTTCCCGGCGGAGGTGCCGGCGGATGCTTTTCAGCCCCCGGAGGATTTCCGGAACCCGGTTGACGACCTCGACGATGCCGACCACGGCCAGTCTCGAAGAGGCGAAAACCAGTTCGACTCCGGCGGCGGCCATCTTTTCTCCCCCGATGCCGGACAGCCGCAATGCGGGCAGTTGCCGCTGCAGGGCTTTCGCCAGGTTGGCACCGTGGAAATCACCGGAGTCCTCTCCCGCCACGATGACCAGGTGCGGAGTATCATTCATGACCAGGTCGATTGCTGCTGTTTGATGGCGTCTTTGATCTGGATCGCGGTTTTGAGAACCCGGAGCCCGTCTTCGCCGCTGACCACGGGCCGGCGGCGGTGCCGTACGGCGTCGATGAAATCCTCGATTTCCAGAAGCAGGTTGTCGCTCTTGGGGAAAGAGAGTTCTTGCGCTGAGACTTCGGGCAGGGAAGCCGCTCCGGAACCGGCCAGGCGCCGGCAGACGGTTGCCGAGAAATTGCCGAAATCAAGAGAAAAATAACCGTCCGGCTGGAAAAGCCGGATGCGCCGTTCGCGGTTGAGAGAGACCCGGCTGGCGGTCAGGTTGGCGATGGCGCCGTCAGCGAAGTGGAGGCGAACGTTGGCGATGTCGGTCTGAGTGGAGATTACCGGCACTCCGACGGCATCGATACTGGTTATCTCGCTGGCGGTCAGTTCGTGGACCAGGTCGAGATCGTGGATCATGAGATCGAGAATCACGTCGATGTCGAGACTGCGAAAACTGAACGGCGAAAGCCGGTGCACCTCGATGAAGCGGGGCTTGTTGAGCTGTTGGCGGGTTTCGGTGAAAACCGGGTTGAAACGCTCCAGGAGCCCGACTTGGAGGATACGGTCGTTTCGACGGGCGGTCTCCAGGAGTTGCTCGGCCTCGGCCACGGTAGTGGTGATCGGTTTTTCGACCAGAACGTCGAGCCCCTGCTCCAGGGCCCGGTTCGCGGTTTCGAAATGGGCGCTGGTCGGGGTGGCGATCGAAATCGCCTGACACCTTGCCAGGAGTTGGTCGAGATCGGCGAAAGCCGGCACCGAAAGACTGGCCCCGACCTCCCGGGCCCGATCGGGATCGATGTCGTAGATGCCGGCCAGTTCGACCCCGTCAAGACTTTTGTATTTCTCGGCATGGAAGCGGCCCAGGTGACCGACCCCGACGACTCCGGCCCGGATTTTCGTCATCTTAGCTACTTTCTTCGGCATACGCCGCGTTTTGATTGCCTGATGAAATCGATCATGTGCCTGACCTCGGGGATCAACTCCACCTCCTCTTCGACCCTGGCGATGGCCTTTTCCAGCGAAAGTCCGGTGGTGCGGAAGATGATCCGGTAGGCCTGGTTCAGAATCCGGAGGGTCTCCGGGCTGAATTTATGCCGTTTCAGACCTTCGCGGTTGAGCCCGTAGAGCTTGGTATGGTTGCCGTTGGCCAGAACGTAGGGCGGGATATCCTGGGAGACCCCGGAAGCCCCGCCGATGAAGGCGTAAGAACCGATCCGGCAGAACTGGTGGACGGCGCTCAAACCTCCGATAATGGCGTAATCTCCGACCTCGCTGTGGCCGCCGAAAGTGGCCCCGTTGGAAAGGATGATGTGGTTTCCGAACTGGCAATCATGGGCGATGTGGGAATAGGCCATGATGAAATTGTGGGAGCCGATGCGGGTGTAGCCGCCGCCCAAGGCGGTGCCGCGGCTGATGGTGGCGTACTCCCGGACCACGGTATGGTCGCCGATGATCAGCTCGGAAGTCCCCTCGCGGTGCTTGAGGTCCTGAGGATCGGTGCCGACGAAAGCGTAGGGGTAGATCCGGCAGTCGCAACCGAGGACGGTTTTGCCCCTGACCGTAGCGTGATGGTCGATGAAGGTACGGTCCCCGAGGGTGACATCTCCTTCGATGACCGCGTAGGGGCCGATCGTGACCTCATCGCCGATGACTGCTTCCGGCGAGACCACGGCGCTCGGGTGAATACTGTTTGGCATCGTGAAATCCTGACTTTGTTTAACCGCCGATACTGGCCATCATCTCGGCTTCGCAGACCAAGACTCCGTCGACCTCGGCCCGGCCCTGGAATTTCCAGATGGTGCGTTTACGGTTGAGCAGCTCCATGGTCATGATCAGGCTGTCGCCCGGCCGCACCGGCTTGCGGAACCGGGCCTTGTCGATACTCATGAAGAGGATCTTGGTGTCCGGATCCTCGGCTGCTTTGAGATCGAGGGTTTCAAGTGCGAAAATCCCTCCGGTCTGGGCCATGGCCTCGATGATCAGAACCCCGGGCATGACTGGAAACGAGGGGAAATGCCCCTGGAAAAAGGGCTCGTTGTAAGTCACGTTCTTGCAACCGACGATATTCTTGCCCGGGGTTATCTCGATGATTTTATCGACCAGGAGAAACGGGTAGCGGTGGGGAAGGTACCGCATTATCCGGTCGATATCGAATAGTGGTTCCGACATGATCGCAGTCCTGTTATCGCTTATTTCTTTTTATTCTTTTCGACCCACTTGTTGTAGGCTTTGATCAGTTGATCGGTGATGTCCTTGCTCGGGTCGGCATAGACGATGCCGCTGCGTTTTTCGAGGATCAGCTCGTAGCCGTTGGCTTTGCCGAATTCAGCGGTGACGACCTCGAGTTCTTTGAGCATCTTTTTCAGGAACTCGCCTTCCAAAGCTTTCATCTCTTTCTCGGAATCGGAGACGAAGATTTTGAAATCCCTGACTTTTTTCTGATAGTTATTCTCTTTTTCCTGGCGCTTTTCGGGGCTCAGCATCATTCCCTGGCTCTCCAGTTCCTCTTTCATGGCCGCGATTTCGGTCTGGCGTTTCTGGAGTTTGCCGCGCAGCTCTTCCTGCTTGGCTTTCATCTTCTGCTTGGCGACCGCGCCCTGGTTCGAAAGGGCCATGACCTTCTGGAGATCGATATAGCCGAATTTGAAACCGCTGCCGGCGGCCAGGGCGGCAACGCTGCCGCTCAACAACATTCCGATCACAAGCACGGCGATCAGTAGATTCTTCTTCATCTTTTACTCCTTAAATTAGGTTTGCAGTTGATCTTCAATATACTCTAAACAAAAATAAAAAACCAGAATTTAGGAAATTTCGGTTGGCCGATCAGAAGAAAGAACCGACCGAGAAATCCCAGACATTGCCCTTCTCATCATCCTCCGGATCGAGGTTGAAACCCCATTCCACCCGTAACGGACCCATCGGCGATTTCCAGCGGATACCGAAACCGACGCTCTGGCGCAGGTTCAAACTCATACTTTCGTTATCATCGAAAGCTTTACCGGCGTCATAGAAAAC
>JAADEO010000178.1 GCA_013153415.1 Deltaproteobacteria bacterium | reverse complement strand
AGCGCCGGGAACTTGAGAAAGTCAGTGGCCGACGGGACGTTTCGAAACCCGCAAAAAGGGGGCGGAGATGACGAATGAGGTTCTGTCGATATTGCGGCAGTACTGGGGACATGAAAGTTTTCTCGATTGTCAGGAGGAGGCGGTCGCCGCAGTGCTGGCCGGTAGGGATTCGGTGACCGTATTGCCGACCGGCGGCGGCAAATCGGTCTGCTACCAGCTGCCGGCCCTGATGCTGGAAGGGTTGGCGATCGTGGTCTCGCCCCTGATCGCCCTGATGAAGGACCAGGTCGATGCCTTGAAACTCAACGGCATCCGGGCCGCAGCCATCAACAGCACCCTGACCATGGCCGAAAAGCTCGAGATCTTCAACGCTCTCAAGGCCGGGGAACTGGCGCTGCTCTATGTTTCGCCGGAGAAACTTGTCCAGGAGCGTACGCTCGAATTTTTCAGGACCCTGAAGATCTCTTTCATCGCTATCGACGAGGCTCACTGCATCAGCCAGTGGGGCCACGATTTCCGGCCCGAGTACCGTCGGCTCAGTCTTCTCAAGAAACAGTTTCCGGGAACGGCCGTGCACGCCTACACCGCCACCGCCACGGCTTCTGTGCGCGATGATATCGCGACCCAGCTCGAACTGGAAAAACCGCAGTTCATTATCGGTTCCTTCGACCGGCCCAACCTCGTCTACCGGGTCCGGCGGCGGCACAGCCGTCACGCCGATCAGGTTCTCGAGGTGCTCAAACGTCATGCCGGCAATTCAGTGATCATCTATTGTCAGAGCCGGCGTGAAGTTGATGAGATGCATGCCCTCTTGACGGAATTGGGTTTTGATTCCCACCCCTACCATGCCGGTATGGGCGATCTCGAACGCAAGGCCAGCCAGGAGGCCTTCATCCGCAACGAGGCCGCGGTCATGGTGGCGACCGTGGCCTTCGGCATGGGGGTCGACAAGTCCAATGTCCGCCTCGTACTGCACAGCGGCATGCCCAAAGCTCTGGAAAATTACCAGCAGGAGAGCGGCCGGGCCGGCCGGGACGGATTGGCGGCCGAGTGCATCCTTTTTTACGGCAGCAGCGACCTGCAGCGCTGGCAGAGAAATCTGCGCGAGGGTGATTACGGTCCCGGCCGGACCGGGGCCGAGAAATCTCTGGCCGCGATGGTCGATTATATCCATTCCGGTCGCTGTCGGCATCGCACCCTGGTCGGTTATTTCGGGCAGGAGCTGAATGTCGAAAACTGCGGCGCCTGCGATCTCTGTCTTGGAGAACTGGAACCGGTGCCCGAATCCCAAGAGCTGGCCCGGAAGATCATCTCCAGCATTCTGCACCAGGGTGAAAATTTCGGGGCCGATTACAGCGCCCAGATACTTAAGGGGTCCCGTAACCGGCGTATCCTCGACAATGGACACGACCGGCTTGCGACCTGGGGAGGATTGCGACGGGAGAGTCTCGAGGTGATCAAGGACTGGATCGAACAGCTTTGCTGTCAGGGATTTCTCGAAAGAGAAGCGGAATACAACCTGTTGAAAGTGACTTTGGCCGGCAGCCGCCTGCTCCAGGGCGAGAACCGGGATGTAGTCCTGCGCCGGTTGAAACGTGATGAACTGTGGACGTCGGCTGTCGCGGCCCGCGAGCTCAATTTTGAAGATGCCGGTCTCTTCGAGGAGTTGCGTGAACTGCGCCGTCAATTGGCTGCAGAACACGGGGTGCCTCCTTATGTCATCTTCAGTGACGCGAGTCTGAGTGACATGGCCCGGACCAGGCCCACCACGAAAGAGAGTTTCGCTCAGATCCGGGGTGTCGGAGAACTCAAGATCGAGCGTTTCGCCGAAATCTTCACCGGGCGGATCAAATCCTATTGCGAACGGGAAGGTCTGCAATCCGATCTCAAGCCGGAGACTGCCGGCGTAACCCCGGCCCGGCCCCGGCAGGTTTCGGTTTCCGCCCGCACTGCGGCCGAATATTTTGCTGCGGGTGAAACCGTGGCGGAGGTCGCGACCCGGCTGGAGCGGGCCGAGAGCACGGTCTACGGCTATCTGTTCGACTGGTTGCGAAGAGAAAAGATCACCGATCCTTCGCCCTGGATCGGAGAGCATGAACGACGCCAGATCGAAAAGGCCGCAGCCGAGGTGGGAAGCGATTTCCTGAAGCCGATCTATCTTGCCCTGGGAAAGAAAATCCCCTACAATGAAATTCGGATAGTTGTTACCTGTTTGCGCAATCAGGAGATAAAAACCAAGTCAGCCAAGGAGGATATGCCATGACCAGAAAAATCGCAACTCTGTTGATCATCCTGATCGTGATCATTTTTGTCGCCGGACCGGCAGTTTCGGCCCGGGCCGCGACCGAGCTCAAGCTTGGAGTCGTCACCAAACCGGGTTCGGCCCAGAACATCGTCGCCGACAAATTCAAGGATCTGCTCGAAAAACGTTCCGACGGCCGCTACAGCGTCAAGATTTTCCACTCCAAGTCGATCGGCAACGAAACCGAGATCCTGCAGCAGGTCCAGATGAACACTATCCAGTTGGCAGTGGTCACCGGCGGTCCTTTCGACACCTTCGATCCCATTGTGCGTGTCATCAATTATCCTTTTCTCTTCAAAAACACCGCCCAGGTCGACATGGTGCTCGACGGGCCCATCGGCCAGGCGATTCTCAAGGATCTGGAAAACGTCGGTTTCAAGGGACTGGCCTTTTCCGAAAATGGTTTTCGCAACCTCACCAACAACCGCCGGCCGGTCAGGACCGCGGCCGATGTCAAGGGCCTGAAAATCCGGGTCATGGCCTCGACCCTGCACAAGGCGATCTGGCAGGCCTTAGGCGCCAACCCGACGCCGATGCCCTGGCCGATCTACACCGAGCTCGAACAGGGAGTCATCGATGGCCAGGAGAACCCTTTGTGGGTCATGGAGGTCTACAAGTTCTACGAGATCCAGAAGTACATGACTATGACCCGCCACGTCTACTCACCCCACATCGATGTCGCCTCGCTGATCTGGTGGCAGAGTCTTGATGCCGGCGATCAGCAGCTGATTCAGAAGGCGATGCTCGACGCTGCCCGCTACCAGAGAAAGGACAACCGCGACAAGAACGCCGCCCGGCTCAAACTCCTGAAAGAGAAAGGGATGCTCGTCGAGGAACATCCCGACATCGATTCCTTCCGGAAAAAGGTCGCCAATCTCAAGGACCACGAACTCTTCCGGGATCCCAAAGTCCACGCTCTCCTGGAAAAGGCCCTGGCGGCGACCCGCTAGCAAATTTCGCTGAAAACGGGTTTCTGATGATGGCAGGTGCTGAAAAAAGCTTGATGCACGATTGGGCTGTCCGCTTTGCCGGCCTCAGCGCTGGCCTCAACCGCGGGGTGGAGTTTTCGCTTTTCGCCGGGGGGCTGACGATGGCCCTGGTGGTTGCGGTCCAGGTTTTCTGCCGCTATGTTTTGAACCACTCGCTCTTCTGGTCCGAGGAGGTGGCCCGCTACCTGCTGATCTGGATCACCTTTCTCGGGGCCACGGTCGCCTACCGGCGGAGATCCCATCCCGGCATCGATCTTATCTCTTCCCGCCTGCCGGAGGGCGGCCGGCGTTTCCTGCGCCTGCTGGTGGAGCTGGGCGGGGCGGCATTCTTTGTCGTGATGCTGGTCTGGGGCTGGCGTTTCGCCTGGTTCGTGCGTTTCCAGGTCTCGCCGGCGCTGGGGTTTTCCAAGGGCCTGGTCTACGCTGTGGTCCCTTTGAGCGGCGCGATCATGCTGTTCCACGCCCTGGCCTTTCTGGCCGGTGAAGTGGCGGGCGGAAAAACGGCCGGAGGAGGCCGGAAATGAGTGGCGGAGTGCTGCTGGGGCTCTTGCTCCTGCTTTTTCTCATCGATATGCCGATCGCTATCGCCATCGGGCTGGCCGGGGTCGGGGCGCTGCTGCTGCACGGCGGTTTTCCGCTGATGATGGTGATCCAGAGGATGCTGGCCGGGACCGATTCCTTCCACCTGATGGCAGTGCCGCTCTTCATGTTCGTCGGCGTCCTGATGGAGAAGGGCGGCATCAGCCAGCGGCTGATCGATCTCGCCAACGCCCTGGTCGGCTGGCTGCCCGGCGGACTGGCCGCGGTAACCATCATCTCGGCGATGTTTTTTGCCGG
>JAADEO010000080.1 GCA_013153415.1 Deltaproteobacteria bacterium | reverse complement strand
AACCTTGGAAACCGCGGCCAGAGTCTGGAGGTGCTCTTCGAAACGCCGCTCGGGAATGATCATCATGATTACAACCTTGGCGGGCTCCCCGTCAAGGGAATTGAAATCGATCCCCTGGCGGATCACCGCCATCACTCCCATGATCTGTTTTCCCCGGGGTACGGTCCCGTGGGGAATGGCGACCCCTTTACCCAGACCGGTGCTCAGCGAACGCTCCCTCTCGATCACCGAATCCAGCAACTGCCGTCGGGCCTCCTCGTCCAACCCGTAAATCCCGGCCGCAAAGGCCGACATCTCCTGCAACAGGCTCCATTTGTCCCGGGCCTTGAAAGAAAAGGAGATCGCCTGGCGCGGTACGATGCCGAAGAGCAGATGGCCGGCTTTGCCGGTCTCCCCGGCCTTGGCCAGCATACTTTTCACCAGAACCGGGCCCAGCAGTTCGCTGATCACGATCGAAGCCAGAACGATCACCGTCACCGTGGCCTCGTAGGGCCGGAAAAGCGGGTTCTCCTGGATCGCCACCACCAGCCCGATCGCGACTCCGGCCTGGGGCAGAAGACAGAAACCGAGATAGCGGCTCACGCTTTCCGGAGCCCGGGTCAGGCGACTGCTCAGGGTCGCGCCCAGCAGCTTGCCACCGAAGCGGGCCCCGATGTAGATGAGCCCGGCCACCCCCAGGGAGGGCAGCAGGGAAAAATCGAGATGAGTCCCGGCCAGGGTGAAGAAACAGACGTAGAGAAACGGCTCCAGGTCCTCGATCGAAGTCAGAATCCTGCGGTTGGCGGAAGAGAAATTGGTGATCACAAAACCCAGCACCATGTTGGGCAGCAGGGGCGAGATCCTGAGCCAGAGAGCGATCCCGGTGGTGAAGCAGACCGCCATCAACAGGAGCGAAACATAGTGGGCTTTTTGCTGCAGGTTGCGGGTCAGCCAGGTCAGAACCGCACCTCCGACACTTCCAACCAACAGGGCCTGACCCAGTACGGCCGCAGCCCGAACGGCTTGGGCTCCGAGTGCGGCTCCGTCACCGAGACGGGCGCTCAACAGTACCGAAACCAGGACGAAGATAACGATTGCCAGAACATTGTCTATGGCGACCACCGCCAGCAGTTTCCGGACCAGCGGCCCCTCGGCCTCGGTTTCCCGGATCACCGAAAGCGTGGCCGCCGGAGCCGTGGAAGCGGCGATCGTCGCCAGCAGCAGCGATACCACCTGATTGTCGAGCCAGTAATTACAGAGGAAATAGACCGCGGCCATAGCACCGAGAGCCTGAGCCAGGGCGATGGGAAAGAGGGTCAGGGCCTGGGGAATGAGCCGCCGGAGCTTGAGATGGGAGGCGATCGAGACCGCGATCAGGCTCAGGGCGATCTCGGAAATCGGTTTTAAGGTATGGTAGACGATCTCGTAGGTCAGGAGATTGCCGAGATAGGGGCCGATAACGATCCCCGCGACAATATTGCCGGTCACCGAAGGCAGACGCAGACGCCGGGCCAGGGCCCCGCCTAAGAGCCCGGCCGTAACCAGAATACTGACCGCGAGGATGGCATTCATGGGCTCTCCTCCGAAACCGGCCGGATGGCCGCGATGGTTCTGACCGGTTTACCCCGAAGCGACAATGCGCAGATATTCATCAAGCGCGCTGAGGTAGTGGAGATAGAGCAGCGGGGTCTGGCCCGCGAGGCCGGCACCCCGGCCCAGGACCTTTTCGGCCTGTTCGAAATAGCGTTTCTCGCCGGTCAGCCGGTAAAGCCCCAGAAGGTTGAGAATCATGGCTGAGTTGCTGGCCGGCAGGGCCCCGTCGTGAAGTTCGAGATTACGGGCCACCAGGCTTTCGGCATCACTGCCGCTGAAATAGAAGCGCTCCCCTTTCTCATCCCAGAAGAGCCGATTGACGGTTTCGGTCAGCCGCCGGGCCTTTTCCAGAAACAGCGGCTTTTCAGTGTCACTGGCGGCAAGCTCCAGCAGACCCCAGATGAAAAAGGCGTAATCATCGAGAAACGCGGGAATCCCGGGTTCATCGGCAGCCGTCCGGCAGCGCCAGAGACGATCATGTTCCCGCCCCAGAAGCAACTCCAGCTTCCGGGCCGCAGCCGCGGCCAGACGCTGCCATTCCGCTTCTTCGAAAACTGCGCCCGCCCGGGCCAGAGCGGCGATCAGCAGGCCGTTCCAGGCGGCCAGTACCTTGGTGTCGATAAAAGGCGCGGGCCGCCGGCTGCGGGCGACAAAGAGTTTCTGGCGGCAGTCCGCAAGCTCGGCTTCCAGCTCGGCATCACCGGCCTCCGTCACCCGGCGCAGGACATTGGCCCCCTTGATCTCAGGAAAGTTCCCGTCCTCCTCGACCCCGTAATGGCGACAGAAGAGCCCGGCCCGTTCCCCGAGCACCTCCTCGATCTGGGCCCTAGTCCAGACGTAATAGGCGCCTTCGACCCCTTCGCTGTCGGCATCCTGGGCGGCGGCGAAAAGATCATCCGTACACCGCATCTCCCGGGTCAGCCAGGAGATGACCGCGGCAACCGGCTCCCGATAGCGGGAAGGGTCCCCCAGGACGGCCGCTTCACTCAGTGCCAGAATCAGCATGGCCTGATCATAAAGCATCTTCTCGAAATGGGGAATCCGCCACTGCTTGTCGACCGCGTAGCGGTGAAAACCGCCGCCGAGATGATCGAAAATGCCACCGGCGGTGATTGCGGCCAGGGTCTTTTCGACCATCTCCAGGGCAATCCGGGAGTCGCTGCGCTGATGCCAACGCAGAAGAAAAAGCAGTTGATGAGGCGATGGGAATTTGGGAGCCTCACCGAACCCGCCGTTTTCGGCATCGAAATTCTCGGCCAGTTGCTCGGCGGCAGCCCCCAGCAGGTCGACGCTCAAAGGACGATCGAGCGGCTTGACCTCGGCCATCGAACGCAGCAGGCGCACGACCTCGCGACCGTTTTTGAGCAGGCTCTCGCGCTCGTTCCGCCAGCGGCCGGCGAGATAGTCGAGAATCTCGACAAAACCGGGAACATTGAGATAGCGTCCCCCGCGCTTGGGGAAGTAGGTACCGGCGAAGAAAGGGACACCGTCCGGGGTCATGAAAATCGACAGGGGCCAGCCGCCCCCGCCGGTAAAGAATTGACAGGCCAGCATGTAGAGCTGGTCGAGATCGGGACGTTCTTCCCGATCGACCTTGACCGCCACGTAATCGGCCCGGAGCTTGTCGGCAACCTCGTTGTCGGCAAAGGACTCCCGGGCCATGACATGGCACCAGTGACAGGTCGAATAGCCGATCGAAAGAAAGATCGGCTTGTCTTCGGCACGGGCCTTCTCCAGGGCTTCCGGCCCCCAGGGATACCAGTCGACCGGCTGGTCGGCGTGCTGGCGCAGGTAAGCGCTGGCCTGATCTGCAAGTTTATTGGCCAAAGTCTACTCCGCCGTCGGCAGGCTTACGATCGGGGCCCGGCTGGAGAGTTCACGATCCATCATGAAAAGCCCGTGACCCTGGCTGCCGATCATCTTGAGTTTCTGCAGCACTCCGTCGACCGAAGCCTCCTCCTCGACCTGCTCGCTGACGAACCACTGGAGAAAGATATTGGTGGCGTGATCCTTTTCCGCCAGGGCGATCTCGACCAGGTCGTTGATCAGGGCCGTCACCTTGCGCTCATGCTCGAGGGTCGCCTCGAAAGCCGCCACCGGGTTGTCCCACTGGCTCGGCGGCGCTTCGATCGCCCCCAGCAGCATACGGCCGCCCCGTTCGATCACATAGTCGTAGATCTTCATCGCGTGCACCATCTCCTCCTGGGCCTGGGCCTTCATCCACTGGGCGAAACCGGGCAGATTGACCGATTCGAAATAGGATGACATCGAAAGATAGAGATAGGCCGAATAGATCTCGGCATTGACCTGGTCATTCAAAGCTTTTTCAACTCGTTCATTAATCATTTTGACACCTCCTGAAATCCCTACTTGTAGCTCCCGGTTTTACCTAAAGCTGTTTTCGAAAACATATCACGCCCCGGCCATTAAGACAACCATTATTATCCTGATTATTCCATGGCCTGGGCCGCGGGCCGGTCACCGCGGCCTCCGGGTCTCCCGCCCCAGCAGCAGGAGAGGCTTGATCAGGCGGAATTGGAACTTGTCGGGCGGCTGCTCC
>JAADEO010000094.1 GCA_013153415.1 Deltaproteobacteria bacterium | reverse complement strand
GTCCCGGTACCGGTGATTTTGAGGCTTGGGGCCTCGAGGACGAAAGTCTTGCAGGTCGCTGTTCCCTGTTTGATTTCAAGTCCTAAAACACCGCAGCTGATCGGGGCGTATTTCTTGTTCATCAGGGTCCGGTGAAAGCTCCAGCCCAGCATGTCGACCGCGATCAGGTCGAGAAGATGAGCCGGGATCCGGCCATTTTCCAAAGCCATGGCGATCCGGCCATTGAGATTGGCGGCCAGTTCATGGGGCGAAGCCCCCCGACTTTCCAGCTCGGAGATCGAGGTGAGCTTGCCGGTCAATGGGGAGTTGTAACCAAAGCCTGAAAGAATAGCGCCTTGCAGATCGAGATCGTCGATCTTGTATTTGAGTTTCATTCCGGGTGGCTGCAGCCGGTTGTCGATTTCAATAATCGCCCGGGCATGGCCCCCTTCGTAGTCGAGTGAAAGCGGGTTTACGACCAGGCGGCGATCGTCGATCTTCATACTCAGTTCGAGATTGCGCAGGGAACCGGCCGGGCTGATGATCTCACCGATCCTGATATCCAATCCGCCCTGACATTTGTCGAGCCAATCCAGGGAAAAGGTCTGGGTGCCAAAGATCGGTTTCCGTGGTTTTTCTCCTTTCCCGGGCCGCAAAGCGGGAGCCGGCGACGGGGTTTCGCCGGCAGCGTTTTCTTTTTCCGGACTCTCGCCGAGGAGAGTCGTCAACTCGTCCAGCTGGATTTTCGGGGCTACGATCCAGCCGCTGAAACGGCATGCGGTTCCGGTTTCCCCCGTCAGTTCGAGTTCTGCTGTAAACCGGCTGCGTCCCAGGTCGATTTTCAGGTTTTCGATCCGGGTTTTCTTTTGTTTGCGGCTGATGGTGAAGCGAGCTTCGAGGGGGCCGGATCGGGGGATTCGCCAGAGGATTTTACGGTTTTTGGCCGTCAGCCCGATTTTACTTGCGGCCGGCGCCGAGCAATTGACAGAGAGCTCGATACCGCGGTTGGGGGTGTCGGGAGCGACCGGGATGTCGGCGATCTTGCCTTTGATTTCGAGGCGCAGTGAGGAATTTTTGCCGAAAACCATGGCGATCCGGTCGACGGCCAAAGCCGTAGCGGAACGGGCCTCGAGACGCAGGGAACCGCGGACCGGGCCCAGTTCGGGAAAGTCGTCCGGCAGATATCCGGCCAGGGTCCTGGTGTCGGGCGATGCGATTTTGATGCGCAGAGCCAGTCGGGAAAAAGGCTGCGGGGCGGAAAAGTCGTTGATCCTGCCATCCCCTTCGGCCCTGATCCGCAGGCCTTGGCGGTTGCGGCCGAACAGGATGATATTATCGAGCCGGGTGCTGTTGATGCCAAGGCCGGCCCGGCCGGAAATATCGAGATTGGTGATGGCCGCCAGTTCCTCCGGCAGCAGTTCGGCAAGGGTCGACGGGTCGCTGAGTTTCGCGTCGAACTCCGTTGCGAGCTCGCCTCGCAGCAGGGCCGCAGGGTCGAGCGTAAGTCTGACTCTATCGAAAACCAGTTTCGGGTCTGTCTCCGGAGCTTTTATCCCGATCGTCTCGGCTTCCAGGCTCGGGTGCAGGATGCTTCCGGAGGCTCGAAAACCCTTGAGCTCAAGTCTGTAACCGGTCATTTTGTGGACCAGAGAGCTGGATGTCTCAGGCTCCATCCTAGTCGCTGCGTAGAAGAGCCCGATGCCCAGCAGAAAGACAGTGGTAGCGAGGATAAGTGATAGGATCAGGATTTTTTTCAGCATTGGTCCGCTTTTTTCATATGTGGTTTGTAACGGCTCAGCTCCCCGTCAATTGTCAGCGTTTAAGCGGATTTTCCGGAACGGCTCGCGAAATTTCGTCATTTTTTTCAGGTGAACGGAGTGCCCGAAATTGCAGCTGTTTGAGCGCGATAGCGCGAGTTCTGCGATTTCAGCGCAGTGAGCCGTTTAGAAAAATAGAAATTTAAGCGTAAGAAGTGAAGGAAAGTTCCCTTAAGCGGCATCCTTGCCGGTAAATAGGCTGAGCAATTACCGTGGTTTTTTGCGGTCCCGCGGGTCTAACAGATAGCCGGATGTTTGTAAATCTCTTTTCCCGGTCGAAAAAACATCATGGAGACATTTCCTTTCGAGTCCCTGGCCGCAGCGGGGCTGCTGGCCGGAATCGATCTGCATTTTGCCCGTCTGGTCTGTCGTCGGGCCGGCTGTGAAGAGGATTACGCCCTCTTCCTTGCTGCGGTTCTGGCCAGTCACGCGGTAAACCGGCGGCGTCAGATATGTCTTTCCCTGCGGGATCTGCCGGAGCAGCCCGGAGTGTGGCTGGCAGGGGCAGACGGTGACGAGCCGGAGGAGGATCTCGCCAAGCTGCTGGCCGGGCTTTCCTGGCCCACGGACTGGGAGGAGCACCTTGCTGCCCATCCGGCGGTCGCCGGGCCCGGGGAGGCCGATGCCGGCCGGCATTTCCTGGTTCTGGATGAGGGTCGCCTCTACCTCCAGCGATACTGGAAATACGAGCGGGATTTAGCCCGAATGATCGCTAGGCGCCTGGACGACCGGGGACAGGATCTACCGGACAACCTGCCGTCGCTGGCCCGGCTGGCGCCCCGTTTCGCCGGGAGTGCGGATGGTGAAATGAACTATCAGTCGGCCGCGGTGCTGGCCGGGTTGCGGCACCGCTTCGCGATTATCAGTGGTGGTCCCGGATGCGGTAAAACCTCGGTCGCGGCGGCGATCGCCGCGGTCTGGCTGGAACTTGAGCCCGATTTGCGGATCGTGCTCTGCGCCCCCACCGGTCTGGCTCAGGCCCGGCTGCGTCAGGCCCTGCGGGAAGAGATCCGCTGGCTCGATTGCTCCGACACGGTCCGCCGGCGGCTGGAGGCTCTGCCCGCAGCGACCATTCACCGGCTTCTGGGGTTCTATCCCGGTCTCGGGTTTCGTTATCATGGCGGCCGCAGGCTGGAGTGCGACCTGCTGATCGTCGATGAATCCTCGATGGTGCCCCTCTGGGTCATGAGTTCCCTGTTCGCGGCTCTGCCGGACGAATGCCGGGTCGTCCTGCTCGGCGACCGTTACCAGCTGGCTTCGGTCGAGGCCGGAGCGGTACTGGCGGAACTCTGCGATTCCGGGGCTGCCAATCGTTTTTCTCCGGATTTTCACAAGGATCTCGCCCGGCTTGTCGGTCAGTCGGCGAAAATCTCTCCCGCAGAATTTTGCGAAAGCGGTTTTTCGCCTTTGCGGGATCGGGTGGTGGAACTTGTCCGCAGTCACCGTTTTTCGGCCACTGGGGGGATCGCCCGCCTGCAGAAAGCGATCCTGAGCACGGCGAAGGATGAGGGCGCGGCCTTGCGACGGGTGCTGGAGGATGACGAGAGCGCCGAAGTCAAACTGCGGCGTCTGCCCGGATCCGGGCCGGCAAGGCAGCGTTTCCTGCTCGAGGAACTGGCTCAAATGCGGGTCGAGTATGAAGGGAAGATGGTTCTGTTGCGTGATTTCGCCTCCTGTGGAGATGTGCGGCGGTCATTTGCTATTTTCAAAGCTTTCCGGTTGTTGACTCCGTTGCGTCGCGGGACTTTCGGGGTGGAGAGGCTCAATCGGCTTGTACCCCGGGCCTTGGGCCTTGCGACGGAGCGGGAATTCTACCACGGCCGGGCCGTGATGATCCGCGAGAATGCCCCCCGGCTCGAGCTCTATAATGGTGATGTCGGTCTTATTCTCGAGGATGAGCGGGGTGAACTCAAGGCCTGGTTCGAACCCGTCGGTGATGATTTCAGAGCCTTTTCCCCGGCCCGCCTGCCGGCCCACGAGACCGCTTTTGCGATGACCGTGCACAAGGCCCAAGGGTCCGGTTTCCAGCGGGTCGTTCTGCTCTGGCCCGAGCGCGACAGCCCGTTGCTGACCCGGGAGATGCTCTATACCGCGGTTACCCGCACGATCAGCCGGCTCGAGATCTGGCTGCCGGAAAATGTCGGGATCGAGGACCTGACCCGCGCCGCCCGGCGCCGGGTGCAGAGAGAGGGTGGGCTCTATTCCGGTCTGTGCCGGGTCTGTGAAGCAGAGGGGAGGCTCGAAAATGGCGCCTAGGGGTTTGCGAAAGACGGACATCTTCCTGGCCGTGCTTTTTGTCGGGATCATGGTCGGCGGATTTTTCCTGGCCTTCTCCGGGGTGGATGG
>JAADEO010000044.1 GCA_013153415.1 Deltaproteobacteria bacterium | reverse complement strand
CAAGTGCACCGGTTGCGGCACCTGCGTCGAGTACTGTCCGGTCGAGTATCCCGATCCCTTCAACCAGGGGATCTCGGACAACAAGGCGATCCATGTCTATTTCTCGCAGGCGATTCCCCTGGTAGCCTATGTCGACGCTGAAAGCTGTCTCTACCTGAAAGAGGACAAGTGCGATATCTGCCGCGGCGTCTGCCAGGCCGATGCCATCGATTTTCGCCAGGTTCCCAAGAAGATCGAGGTCAAGGTCGGGGCCGTGATCCTCTCCTGCGGGATCGAGCCTTTCGATCCCTCGATCAAGGAGGAGTACGGCTACGGCAAATATGCCAATGTCGTTACCAGCATGGATTTCGAGCGCCTGCTCTCCTCGACCGGTCCCTACGAAGGCGAGGTCCTGCGCTCCTCCGATCGCAAGCACCCGAAAAAGATCGCCTGGATCCAGTGCGTCGGTTCGCGCCGGGTGACCGAGAATGAGAACAGCTATTGCTCCGGGGTCTGCTGTACCTACACCCAGAAGCAGGTGATTCTCTCCAAGGATCACGACCCGGAGGTCGAATGCACCATTTTCCATAACGATATCCGGGCCTACGGCAAGGATTTCGAGCGCTATTTCCAGCGGGCTGAACAGCTGCCCGGGGTCCAGTTCATTCGCAGCTACACCACGATCGTCGGTGAGAATCCCGACAACGGCAACATCATTCTCAAGTATTCGACTTTTGACGACGGAGTCAAAGAGGAGGAGTTCGAGATGGTGGTGCTTTCGGTCGGGCTCAACCCCCCGCTCGAGTTCCAGGCCCTGGCGGAGAAGTTCGGCATCGAGCTGAATGAACATGGTTTCAGCAAACTCGACCAGGCCGATCCAATCGCGACCCGGGTGCCGGGAATCTATGTCAGCGGTGCCTTCCAGGGGCCGACCGATATTCCGGAATCGGTTTTCACCGCCTCCGGTGCCGGTTCCAAATGCGGCGAGCTGCTCAATTTTCGCCGCGGCAAGCTGGCCGAGGAACGGGTCTATCCCGAGGAGACCGATGTTTCGGCCGAGGAACCCCGGATCGGGGTCTTCGTCTGTCACTGCGGTGCCAATATTTCCAGTGTCGTCAATGTCAGCGAGGCGGTCGATTACGCCCTTTCTCTGCCCAACGTGGTCTTCGCCAAGCAGCAGCTTTTCTCCTGCGCCACCAACTCGGCCCAGGAGATCACCGAACTGGCCCGGGAAAAGGGTCTCAACCGGGTGGTGATCGCGGCCTGTTCGCCGCGGACCCTGGAGCCGCTGTTCCGCGACACCCTGCGCGAGGCGGGCTTGAACCAATATTACTGCGAGATGGCCAATATCCGCGAACACTGCTCCTGGGTTCATGCCAAGCAGAAAGACGAAGCTACGGAAAAGGCCAAGGATCTGATCCGCATGTCGGTGGCCCGGGCCCGTTTCCTCGAGCCCCTGCAGGAGTTCGATCTCGAAGTCGACAAGGCCGCTCTGGTGGTCGGCGGCGGCATCGCCGGGATGACCTGCGCCCTTTCGATCGCGGCCCAGGGCCACGAGGTCTATCTGATCGAAAAAGAGAAGGAACTCGGCGGAGTGGCCCGTCGGTTGACGACGACTCTCGAAGGTATGGACGTCCAGGCCCATCTCAAAGAGCTGATCCGCGAGGTCTATGCCAACCCCCTGATCCGGGTCGCCCATGAAGCCGAGATCGAACAGGTCACCGGCTATATCGGTAATTTCGAGACTACCGTGGTCAGTGAAGGTCGCCGGCTCAGAATCCGGCATGGGGCCGCAGTCCTGGCGATCGGGGCCGAAGAGGACAGGCCGACCGAGTATCTCTACGGCGAGGATCCCCGGGTCGTCACCCATCTCGAGCTCGAGGAGCTGATCGCCGCCGATGACGAGAAGGTCGCAGCCGCCGAAGCCGTGGTCATGATCCAGTGCGTCGGCTGCCGCAACCAGGACCGCAACTACTGCAGCCGGGTCTGTTGCGGCCACGCGGTCAAGAACGCTTTGGCCCTGCGGAAGAAGAATCCTGAAGCCGCGATCTACATCCTTTTCCGGGATATGCGGACCTACGGCCTGAAAGAGGACTACTATCGCGAGGCCTCCGAGAACGATATCACTTTCATCCGTTACGAGCCCGAGAACCGACCCGTGGTGGAACCCGCCAAGGAGGCCGGCAAAGAGATCCTGCGGGTGACGGTGCCGGATCCGGTATTGGGTCAGAAGCTGCAGCTTGATGCCGATCTGGTCTCACTGGCGGCGGCTGTGATTCCGGCCGCTACCACCACCGAGATAGCCGGACATTTCAAGGTGACCCTGAGTCCGGACGGCTTTTTCAAGGAGGCCCATGTCAAGCTGCGGCCGGTCGAGTTCGCCGCCGACGGGGTCTATCTCTGCGGTACGGCCCATTATCCCAAGTACATTACCGAAACCATCAACCACGCCTACGGGGCCGCGGGACGGGTTCTGACCCTGCTGTCGCGGGATACGGTGACGGCCTCGGGAGCGGTCTGCGAAGTCCACGAGGACGACTGCATCTCCTGCGGCGCCTGCATTACCGCCTGCTCCTACGATGCCATCACCTTCGTGATGACCGATAAGGGCCGCAAAGCCCGGGTCAACCCGGTTTTGTGCAAGGGCGACGGGCTCTGCAACGCCAAGTGTCCGACCAACGCTATCGTGCTGAAACATTTCACCAACGAGGCCCTGCTGGCCCAGGTCGACGCGGCGATCTAGTTTGAATTTCCCGGGAAGGGGGGCTCTATTATGGCCCGTATCCTTCCGGAGTCGGAATAATTGTTCTTTAAGGAGTTTTCTCTATGAGTGCTGATTTCAAGCCCCGGATTCTGGGCTTCGTTTGCCACTGGTGAGCATACGGGGCTGCGGACCTGGCTGGAGTTTCCAGACTACAATACAACAGTGATGTCAGACTCATCCGGGTCATGTGCTCGGGGCGGGTCGATCTCGATTTCATTCTCGAGGCTTTCGCCAACGGCAACGACGGGGTTTTCGTCGGCGGTTGCCGCTTGGATGAGTGCAACTATACTACCCACGGCAACTACGATGCCTACAGTGTCGTTGAGATCGCCAAGCGGATCATGCGTCATCTGGGGCTCGATCCCGGACGGCTGCGGATCGAATTCATGTCCGGCAGCGACGGCAACCTGATGGCCGAGGTGCTCGATTCCTTCAGCAGTCAGGTCAGGGAACTGGGGCCGTTGGGAAGCAGCGAGGGGCTGGACGGTGAAAAACTCAAGCGCAAGCTCGAGGCGGCCCGCAAACTGGTGCCCTATATCCGCCTGGTCGAACGTGAACGGCTGCGGATACCGGTCAAATCGAAAGAGAGCTATAAAGCTTTTTTCGCCGATCCCGGAACCGACCGGCTGTTTGCCGAGCTTGTGGCCGACAAACTGACCCTAAGCGAGATCATGTTGCTGCTCAATGAAAAGGATCTGGCCACGGGTGAACTGGCCGGTTTGCTGGAACTCGATGCCTCGAGTGTCGCCCGGCAGGTCGGCGATGCCTCGCGGGCCGGACTGATCAGCTATGATGAAGAGCGTAAATGTTATACTTTGTCCTAACCGGAAACGGATTTTATAGATCATGAATAGAGAAAGAGTCGACCAGATCGTAGACAGACACGGGGCCGAGTCCAGTGCCCTGATCCAGATTCTACTGGAGGTGCAGAGCGAACACCACTGGCTGCCGAAACCAGCCTTGAAGCGGATTGCCGAAAGGCTCGGGGTGCCTCTGACCCGGGTACTGCACATTGCGACCTTCTACAAGGCATTCAGCCTGGTGCCCAAGGGACGGCATGAGGTCCATATCTGTATGGGGACCGCCTGTCATGTGCGCGGCGCCCAGCGGGTGCTGGACGCGATTCAGGATCTGACCGGGATCAAGCCGGGCGAGACCGATGTCGATCTCAAGTTCAGTCTCGAGACCGTCAACTGTCTCGGCTGCTGCGCCCTGGGCCCGGTGGTTGAGGTCGACGGCAAGACCTATGGCAAGGCGACGCCGGCCGAGATGGCGGGCGTACTCAAAAACTACGAGTAGGATTAAGTTATGTCGCGTATCAATTCCCCCGCCGAGCTGGCGGAGCTGAGAGAAAAAATTCTGGCGGCCAGAGACGCCGAAAAACCCTGTATCACCCTGTGCGCCGGGTCC
>JAADEO010000229.1 GCA_013153415.1 Deltaproteobacteria bacterium | reverse complement strand
CGTATTCCCGGCGGCAGGCGGCGCACAGCGGGAAATCGGCCATCGCCGTATTTCGGCGATCGTAGGGCAGTTTTCTGACGATGGTCAGCCGGGGGCCGCACTCGGTGCAGTTGATGAAAGGGTAGTGGTAACGGCGGTCGGCGGGATTGTCCATTTCGGCCCGGCAGGCGGCACAGAGAGCGAGGTCGGGGCCGACAGGAAAGTCGAAATCCGGGGTCGGCCGGCTTTCCCGGATGACAAAGTCGTTTTCCCCGGTTGCCGGAACGGTTTCTGTCCGGCGTTGCCGGATTTGGGCCGCGGCCGGCAGGGTTTCGTCCAGTCGTTCCAGGAAATCCGCAAGAGCTTTTTCCGGACCTTCGATTTCGACCACCACCCCGTCGGGTCGGTTGCAGACGAAGCCGGAGAGTTGCAGCCCGGTCGCCAGCCGCCAGATCGCCGGCCGGAAGCCGACCCCCTGGACGATGCCGGCAAAGTGAAGCCGCAGCCGCTGGTTTGATGACAAGGTGACCCTACCTCTTTTTTACGCTTGCGATCTTCTGTCGCAGCCATTCCAGCCACTGCTCCAGGCCCGTCCCGGTTTTACAGGAGATTTCAAAAATTTCGAGGTCGGGATTGATTGCCAGGGCGTCGCGGCGGGCCTTGTCGAGATCGAAATCGACATAAGGGGCGAGATCGATCTTGTTGATCAGCAGAACCTTCGATTCGGCGAACATCAACGGGTACTTGGCCGGCTTGTCGGCCCCTTCCGGAGTGCTCAGGAGCATCACCTTGGCGTTCTCGCCGATCTCGAACTCGGCCGGGCAGACCAGGTTGCCGACATTTTCGACGATCAGCAGGTCGATGGCAGCGAAATCGAAATTGGTGAAAGTCTCGCGGATCATGTTGCCGTCGAGATGGCAGGCGCCGCCGGTGTTGATCTGGACCACCGGGACCCCGAGTCTGCCGATGCGTTCGGCGTCGTAGCTGTCCTGGATGTCACCCTCGATGACCCCGATGCCGAAGTCGTTCTGCAGGGTTCGGATGGTGTTTTCGACCAGCGAGGTCTTGCCGGCCCCGGGCGAGCTCATCAGGTTGATGACGTAGATGCCGTGCTGGTCGAAGAGGGCCCGGTTCTCGGCGGCGATCCGCCGGCTGGCGTCGAGGATGTTCTTTACGACTTTGATTTGCATATTAACTCCTTTTCAGGGTCAGATTTAGATTTCCGGATAGCGGAAAAAGGCGGCGCAGCTGCCCTCGGTCGAGACCATGCAGGGGCCGTGCGGGGTCGACGGGGTGCAGGCCCGGCCGAAAAGGGCGCATGCATCCGGCCGGATCAGGCCGCGCAGGACCTCGCCGCAGCGGCAGGCCGGGTCGGGCCGGCTGGTCAGGGCCGGGATGGCGAACTGCTTTTCGGCATTAAAAGCCGCGAAACGGGATCTTAGTTTGAGACCGCTTTTCCTGATCCGGCCCAGGCCTCGCCAGTCGGCATCGGCCGGGGTGAAAACTTCATTGAGCACCGCTTGGGCCCGGCGGTTGCCGGTGGCTTTGACCGCCCGCCGGTAGGCGATGCGGACCCCGCTGATTCCCTCTTTAAGCTCTTCCAGGATCAGTAAAATCGCGCCGAGGATGTCGGCCGGCTCGAAACCGGCGATTACTGCGGCCCGGCCGCTTGCGGTGATGAAACGGTAGGCTTCGGCCCCGATGATGGTCGAGACATGGCCCGGACAGAGAAAACCGTCGATCCTGAGTTCGTCGCTTTGCAGCAGGCTCCGCATCACCGGCGGCATCAGCTTGTGGCAGCTGTAGACAGAGAAATTTTTTAGTTTCAACCGTTCGGCTTCGAGCAGGGCCGCTGCCGCGGTCGGGGAGGTGGTTTCGAAACCGATGCCGAAAAAGACCACCTTGCGGTCCGCCTCCCGTCGGGCCCGGGCCACCGCTTCCAGGGCCGAAGAGACGATCTCGATGCGGGCCCCGGCGGCCCGGAGCTTTTCCAGGGAGCCGCTGTCGGCGCCCGGTACCCGCAAGAGGTCGCCGTAGCTGGTGAAGATGACCTCTTCCCGGCCTGCCAGCCACAGGGCCCGGTCGATATCAGTCGCGGAAGTAACACAGACCGGACAGCCCGGGCCCGAAACCAGGCGAATGTTTGCCGGCAGAATGCCGCGTAGGCCGAAACGACCGATCGCCGTGGTATGGCTGCCGCAGACCTCCATGATGGTGACCGGCTGGTCGAGACCGGCTGCCCTTTTGGCGATGGCGCGAACCAGTTCCCGGACCAGCTCCGGGTCGCGGTACTCGTCAATATATTTCATTTTCTCCGGTTTTTTCAGCGCGGATCAGCTCATTGAAGAGAGCGATGCTCTGTTCCGCTTCCTGCTGGTCGATTCGGTGGATGGCGAAACCGGCGTGGCAGAGGAGGTAGTCGCCGAGGTCTACCTCGTCATCGAGCAGGGTCAGCGAAACCTCGCGCTCGGTGCCGCCGATCTCGATGACGGCGATCTCATCATCTTCTTTGAAGGCCGTGATCCGGCCGGGGAAGCTGATACACATTGATAATTCCCTTGATGATTTCTTAGTCAGTCTACGTCGAGTTCGACCAGTTGCAGTTCCTCGAAACCGCTACATACCATCACCCGGCTGCCGCCGCAGTCGGGACAGGTGGTGGGATCGGCGTTGTTGGAGTATATTTCCCGGTCGCAGTCGAAGCAGTGGATTTTCAGTGGCAGAATATCGAGTTCAAGTCGGGCCCCGGCGCAGAGGGTGCCGGGGATGGTGTTGGAAAAGGCGAATTTGAGGGCCTGGGGTTCGACTCCAGAGATCCGGCCGCAGGAGAGCTTGACCAGGTTGACCCGGGAAAAACCGTGTTCGGCGGCCTGTTCGTCGATCAGTTCGAGCAGGGAGTGGACCAGGGAGAGTTCATGCATCGGGTGCGGATTTTCCGGCCGGTGATCTTCTTTGAGGGGCGAGGCCGCATTCAGCCAGTTCTTTGAGCAATAGCCGCTCCATTGCCGGGAAGGCTGCGTGCATGACCGGGGTCATGCCGGTTCGGAGTTCGCCGCCGTACTCCTGCGGGGCGGCACAGAGAAAAATGGTTTCCGGCAACTCGCCCATCATTTCGGCCATGCCGAGGACATCGAAGAATTCGATCTCATGGGCCGAGGTCGGCTCCGGCAGACGCAACTCCATCTCCCGGTGAGTGAAACGGTAGAGGGTGCCGGGAGGATCATCGCTTTTGATGATGTCGATGACGAAAAGCCGGTCGCAGGAGGTCACCGTATCGAGCAGGCCGAACCCCAGGGTGCCGCCGTCCACCAGCCGCACCACTTCCGGAAAATTAAATCTCTTTTCCAGGTGTCGCAGGAAATAGACCCCGAAACCCTCGTCCCGTAGAAGAATGTTTCCCAATCCCAGAATAGTGACCCGCAAAGTCGCGACCTATTCCGTTTTCCGAAAAACCCGGCCGCTGATCATCGAAGAGATCGTACCCTCCTTGTAGACGATATCGGACCAGACTCCCATGTAGACATGGACCATGATGAAGAGGATGAACCCCCAGGTGACCAGGTGGTGGATAAGCCTGACTCTGGCCAGTCCGCCCATCAGGTTCTCCAGCGGTTTCAGCAGGTTGCCGACCATCAGGGTGAGGCCGGCGTGATAGTTGGCTCCGGTCAGGATCAGTCCGGTCAGGATGATCAGGAACATCAGGACGATGAGGCCGGAGTAGGCCAGGGCCTGCATCGGGCCATACTGGTATTCGTGTTTCGATTTCTTCTCCGAGAGCAGCAGGTAGAACTTGACCTGGGTGATCAGGTTGGGGATATCGGTCCAGGCCAGGAGATCGCGCCAGCGGGCGTGGAAGCCGGGGAAGAGCCCAAGGTAGGCCCGCCAGACCATCAGGAAGGTCAGGAAAATACCGAAGAAGGTGTGGATGGTGCGGATGTTGCCCATCAGGAATTTGCTCTCGGTAGGGCCGGCTATCATGGTCACCGGCCTGGCGATGTAGAAACCGGTGATGATCAGGGTGAAAATCGAAAAGACCATCGACCAGTGGATCAGGCGGATCGAGAGCCACCACTCCTTGTGCATTGTCAGGCATTGCTGTTGTGGCGGTTGTTGCTGCATCTTCTAGTCTCCTTGGCGTGCCGGTTGGCGGTTTAGAGAACCTTGAAGCGGCCGATCTCCCGACCCCGGCTGTCGATGA
>JAADEO010000174.1 GCA_013153415.1 Deltaproteobacteria bacterium | reverse complement strand
GCTGTCAGAGTCGTTTTCCCATGGTCGACATGGCCGATCGTACCAACATTTACGTGAGGCTTGGTGCGCTCAAATTTTTCCTTTGCCATTTCCCTTCTCCGCTGTCTTGAAAATTTTCTTGCTTAAATCAAAAGGCTGAATGCTCTATCCGCTGGCGTACGATCTCCGCCGCCACCGGTTCATAACTGTGAAAATGCATGCTGAAGGTCGCCCGCCCCTGGCTGAGCGACCGGACCGCTGTCGAGTAGCCGAACATCTCGGCCAGGGCCACGTAGGCGCTGACCGTCTGCATCTCGCCTTGGCGGCTTTCGACTCCCTGAATACGTCCGCGCCGGGCATTGATATCGCTCATGACATCGCCCAGGAACTCCCCGGGCACCACGACCTCGACCTCCATCACCGGTTCCATGATCACGGCCCCGGCCCGCCGGATACCGTCATTGAAACCAAGGGAGGCGGCCAGTTTGAAAGCCGCCTCGGTCGACTCGCTCTCGTGCCATTCTCCACCCAGCAGAATCGCCCGCACCCCGATCAGAGGGTAACCGGCCAAAGGCCCGGCCAGCATCGCCTCCTCGAGGCCGAGCCGCACCGGATCGATGAAGATCTCCGGCAGTTCCTCGGCCGGAGCCCGGTTGACGAACTCGAATCCCTGCTCTCCGGGGATCGGCTCCAAACGCAGATAAACCACGGCGAACTGAGGGTGGACTCCCTCGGAACGGATGAAACGTCCCTCGCACTCTATGCTGGAAGAGATGGTTTCGCGGTAAGCAACCTGAGGTTTGCCGACATTGGCGTTGATTTTGAATTCCCGTGACAGGCGATCGACGATGATTTCCAGGTGGAGTTCGCCCATTCCCGAAATGATGGTCTGGCCGCTCTCCTCGTCGATCCGGGCTTTGAAGGTAGGGTCCTCGGCCGTCAACCTCTCCAGGGCCTGGTTCAAACGCTCGTGGTCGGCCTGGCTCAGAGGTTCGATCGCCACCCCGATAACCGGTTCCGGAATCTCGAGGCTTTCCAACAGGACCGCACTCTCTTTCCGGCACAGGGTATCGCCGGTGGTGCTGCCTTTCAGTCCGACGGCAGCGACGATATCTCCGGCAAAAATCTGCTTGACCTCCTCGCGCTTGTTGGCGTGCATCTTCAGCAGGCGGCCGATGCGTTCATAGCGCCGGCTGCGACTGTTGTAGAGCTGCATGCCGGTCTCGACAACCCCTGTGTAAAGACGCAGGAAGGCGAGTTGACCGACATGGGGGTCAGTATAGATTTTGAATACCAAAGCCGTCGGCTGCGATTCATCATCAACCTTGAGGCTGACCGGTTCGCCGCTCTCGAGATCGACCGCCACCGGCGCCTTGACCTCCACCGGGGAGGGCAGGTAGTCGACGACGGCATCGAGCAAGGGCTGGACACCGGTGTTCTTGAAAGCGGAGCCGCACAAAACCGGGGTCACCTGAGAGGTCAGGGTCAGCCGTCGGATCAACTTTTTGATTTCAGCCTCGCTGATCTCCTCATCCTCGAGGTAGAGCAGGGCGAAATCGTCGTCCAGATCGGCCAGTTCCTCCAGCAGGTTCCGGCGCTGCTCCGCCACCCGGGCAGTCATCTCCCCGGGTACAGCGCGCACTTCGTATTCAGCTCCCAAAGAACTTTGATCGAAATAGATCGCCTTTTCGGCGATCAGGTCAACTACCCCGGCGAAATCCTTTTCGCTACCGAGCGGCAGTTGCAGAACCAGAGGCCTGGCCCCCAGCCGTTTACGCATCATGGCGACCACCCGATCGAAGTCGGCGCCGATGCGATCCATCTTGTTGACAAAGGCGAGACGGGGCACCTGGTATTTAACCGCCTGGCGCCAGACCGTCTCCGATTGGGGTTCGACCCCGCCAACCCCGCAGAAAACCGCGATCACTCCATCCAGTACCCGGAGCGAGCGCTCGACCTCGATCGTGAAATCGACATGGCCGGGGGTGTCTATCAGGTTTATCCGGTGATTCCGCCAGAAGCAGGTGGTCGCGGCCGAGGTGATGGTAATCCCCCGTTCCTGCTCCTGCTCCATCCAGTCCATCGTCGCGGTTCCTTCATGAACCTCGCCGAGGCGGTGGGAGATACCGGTATAGTATAGAATTCTTTCGGTCAGCGTGGTCTTGCCGGCATCGATGTGAGCCATGATACCGATATTGCGGTACCGCTCTATAGGATGCTGGCGTCCCACCGCTGCCCGTTGTACCGCCGACTCGTCCGTCTACCAGCGATAGTGGGCGAAAGCCTTGTTGGCCTCGGCCATCTTGTGGGTGTCTTCCCGTTTCTTGACGGCGTTGCCGCGTTTGTTGGCGGCATCGAGAAATTCGGCCGCCAGCTTCTGGGCCATGGACTTCTCGCCGCGGGAGCGGGAGTAGCCGATGAGCCAGCGAATGGCCAGGGCCATCTTGCGATCCGGGGCCACTTCGACCGGCACCTGGTAGGTGGCGCCGCCGACCCGGCGGGATTTGACCTCGACCAGGGGCTTGACATTCTCGAGAGCGGATTTGAAAACCGCCAGAGGCTCTTCATCGACCCGCTGGCCGATAAGGTCCATGGCCTCGTAGAAGATCCCCAGGGCCACGCTCTTCTTGCCGTCAAGCATCAGGCCGTTGACAAATTTAGCCACCTGCCGATCATGGTATCTCGGATCCGGGCTGACTTCGCGCTTTTCAATATCTCTTTTTCTGGCCATCTGGCTGCAACACCTATCTCTATCTTAAAAGTAAACCTGAAAATTACAATCCAGTTGCGACTAAACATCGCCCCCGCCGAGAACCCTATTTGGGCCGCTTGACCCCGTATTTGGAACGACCCTTGCGCCGATCCTGGACCCCGACACTGTCGAGGGTACCGCGGATAACGTGGTAGCGGACACCGGGAAGGTCCTTGACGCGGCCGCCGCGAATCAGGACCACGGAGTGCTCCTGCAGGTTATGTCCGACTCCGGGAATATAGGAAGTGACCTCGAAGCCGTTGGTCAGGCGCACCCTGGCGACCTTACGCAGCGCCGAGTTCGGTTTCTTCGGCGTCGTCGTGTAGACCCTGACGCAAACGCCCCGCTTCTGGGGGCAGTTTTTCAGGGCCGGAGCCGTGGTTTTCTTCTTGATCCGTTCTCTTCCCTTGCGAACCAACTGATTGATCGTCGGCATTGATTATCTCCGTTTTGAACCGTGATATGTAAACAGGCCGGTTTCCCAGCTTCTTCTCAAAAGAGCCAGCGCTTTTACCAGTTGCAGAACTACTTGTCAAGCACTTTCTCACTGGCTTTACGTTCCTCAGCCAGAACCTGGAGCATCGATTCGAGGTTGTGCTTGGCGGTTTTATTCTCGGCCCACAATTTGAGCGCCTCCTTGTAACAACGCTCCGCCTCATCATATTCGCCAAGGTAACGGTGAGCCATGCCGCAGTTGGTGAGACTGACCGAAAGGGCGCGTTCGTAACGTTCGAAGGGCCGCATCTCGATCTTGTCTTCGGCCTTGCCGACCCGGCTTTTGGCCAGGGCTGCGAGTTCATCCGCCCCGGGCCGGTTGAGATCCAGCCATTTCCGGTAAGCATCGACACTCATTCTGAAATAGCCCAGGGCCTTGATGATCTCGTCGCGATTCTTGCCGAGATCCGACCTCAGCTTGACCGACTTGTCGTCCTTGCCGTAGATCCCGATACGCAGGTGCACGGTACCGATAGCGTTGTTGACGATGGCATAGTAGAAATCGGTGGTAAGGTCGATACCGGGAATCTGCTGCAGCATCCGGGCAGACTCGGCGTATTTTTTCAGGGCCCGGTCGAACTTCTCCCGCACCATCAGCTTTTCGGCCGCCGAATAGACATGCATCGGGGCCTTGTAGGCCGCATTCTGCCCCATACTCTCCTGTTCCATATAGCGCCAGAGGAAAAAGAGGGTGACCACCGCCGACAGGCCGATGACCAGAGCGACGATCTTCATCTTGCGGTTGAAATGCAGCAGTTCGCGGGACAAAATACCCATAATTCAGCTCAGTTTCCCTTTGTTAAATTTATCAATGAAACTCGGATGGCAGGGGCGCTCTCTATACTCGCAGAACCCCGGGTTGTCAACCGGATTCGCCATTTCCCGGCTCCCAGACCTCCCCGGCCAGACGCTGGAAGAGCCCGCCGAAAGCGCCGGTGCTCATCAGGACCACCAGATCCCGGGCCCCGTCCCGCTTTTCCAGGTCGGTGAAAAGCCCGTC
>JAADEO010000009.1 GCA_013153415.1 Deltaproteobacteria bacterium | reverse complement strand
CGACCTGCTGGAAAAGCTGTGCCATATTTCCGAACTCGACCGGATCCGGCTGCTCTACGCCTACCCCGGGAGAATCACGGCGCGGTTGATCGCAATGATACGGGACCGGGAACAAATCTGTAACTATATCGACATCCCCGTTCAGCATATCGACAATGAGATACTCAAAAGCATGGGCCGCAGAGATCATGAAGAGGAGATCCGGAGGCTGTTCGGCAACCTGCGCGACCAGGTTCCGGAAATCTATATCCGCAGCACCGTGATGGTCGGTTTCCCGGGAGAGAGCGAAGCCGCGTTCCGGAAACTGCTGGATTTCATCGCCACGGGCCAGATCGATTATCTTGGTGCTTTCACCTTCTGGCCCGAACCGGGCAGCCGGGCCGCCGAGTTGCCGGGCCAGGTGGCGGAAGAGTTGAAACGGGAACGCCTGGAAACGCTTCTCGAAACCCAGCGGCAGGTAACGGAAAAACGCCTGCGCCGCGAGGTCGGCCGGCGGCACAAAGTTCTGATCGAAGGTCTGAGCCAGGAGAGCGATCTTCTGCTCCAGGGGCGCACCTCCTTCCAGGCGCCGGAAATCGACGGCACCACTTACATTACCGAAGGTGAAACCGAAACGGGAAAACTGGTCGAGGTCGAGATCCATGACTGTCATGAATTCGACCTCTTCGCCCGGATCGTCTGAATCAAGTCAAGCTCGCCAGTCGATTTGATGGCATGGAACTGGCAGGGCCAGCCGAAGATGTCGAATTTCGCTTATACCGAAACCCTTACCGGCGAGATCGCCGTTCTCGAAAACGATGAATTCCGACATCAGGCCGTGGTCATGCGCCGGCGGGTGGGCGACCGGATCCGGATAATCGACGGTCGCGGCGGCATTTATACAGGCCGGGTGGAACTGGTCGACAACCGCAAACGGATACTCGAGGCGGTAATCACCGAGCGAAAGATCCGGCCCCGGCCCCGGCCTCTGCAGTTGCTGGTGGCCCTGCCCGGCAAAAACAAATTCGACGGGATCATCCAGAAGGCGACGGAACTCGGAGCCACCCGGATAATTCCCCTGCTGACCGGCAGAACGGTGGTCAAAGCGACCGCCCGACGGAACCGGGCCGACAGCCGCCGGGAACACTGGCGCAAGGTCGCGATCGCCGCCTGCAAACAGTCCGGCAACCCGTTTCTGCCTGAAATCGACGACCCTAAGGAGCTTGGCGAAATCAATGACGCTGAGCTCGATGGCGGTCTCGAGAGCGACAGGATAATCTTTCATCCCCCGCTTCCCGGCCTCAATTCCCGGCCCTTGCGGGAATTGGCGTTGCGGGAGGATCGCCCCACCCGGCTGGCCTTCGGCCCCGAGGGTGGTTTCAGTGAAAACGAGGTCGGGCTTTTCCAGAAACGCGGCTACGCGCTCGCCGGGCTCGGTAAAAGGATCTTGCGCCTGGAAACCGCGATCACCGTGGCCCTGGCCCTGGTTCAGGAATATAAACGTAATCTGTGAGATGCTGACAAGGAGGGATTGCCCGTGAAATGTCCTAAATGCGGCTACACCAGCTTCGACTACCTGGAAGAGTGCAAAAAGTGCGGTGAAATCCTCGATGACTGCCGCAAGGCTCTCAACCTGAAAATGAGCGAGCCCACCCTGTTCGCCGATTTCAACTTTTCCGAAGAAGAGGCCTCTGTCCCGGAATCCGGAACGCAACTGGCGGAAGAGCAGCAGACCTTCCCCGGTGAAGAGGCTTTTTCCCTGGAACCCGGTGAAAAGGCCTTTTCCCTGGAAGATGAAATCGCTTTCGCCAATCAGGGGGAAGTTCTCGATCAGGGGGCTCCTGAAGCGCCGGCGGCAGCGGCAGAGAAGACGACCGATAAAGACGAACTGGATGATCTGTCTCTCGAACTGGGGTCGCTGGGAACCTTGGATACCGCCGACAGTCCGACAGCGTCAGGCCTGGAGCAGACCCCGGAAATCGAGTTCGAGGGCTTTTCCGCAGGAGCGGTCGAAGATGAAGGCGGCCAGTCCCATGAGCGCCTGCCCGGGCTGATCTCCTCGACCCTGGGCGATCATCAGGAAAAAGAACTTGCTGCCAGCGAGGAGCTCGATCTCAATCTGGATCTGCCTTTCGATTTCAACGGAGACCAGGGAGAAAGCGTTAGAAACGAGCCGGAAACCGAGTTCGAGCCCGACCTTAAAACCGATGACAGCGGCTCGGTTGAACTCGAGCTCGATATGGATGACGAAGAGAGCCTGGACCAGATCCTGGCCGATCTCGAAAGCAGCGATTTGCAGGCGGGCAACAAAAAAGAGGTTGACTGAAGGTCAACCTCTTTTCGACAATCATGTGATTTTCTGATCAGCTGATCATTATTTTCCGGCCGCCGGATGGAGATTCGTTTCCGGTTCCGGCCGGGTGAGTTCATTCACGCTTTCAGCCACTCCCTTGATACCATTCTCGGAAGCTCCGGAGCCGTTGCTTTTGGCCCAGGCATCAGCCAGCGAATCGGCAATCCGGTAACGGAGAAAACGCTCCCCTTCCGGCCCGGCGAAAACTTCTTTGGCCTGGGCCTCGACCTGCATGGCTTCGGCCTTGATCTTGCTCCTGACCAGAATGATCTGGGCCTTGATCTTTTCCGCTTCGACCCAGTTGCGGGCGGCGACGATTTGCGCCTCGGAAGCCATGATGGCGCTCTCTTTGCGGGCCTCGGCCTCCTGGAGAGCGGCCCGTTTGCGACCCTTGGCCAGTTCTTCCATTTCCTGGGCGGCGACCGCGGCCGCCTGGACCCTGATCTTGTTTATCGCGATCTGATCGTTGGCCTTCTTGATCTCCTCGATCTTTTTCTTCAGGGCGTCTGAAAAATGGAACTTGTTACATTTTAGAACTGTAACTTCCAGACCTCTCGGGGCCAACTGGCGATTGACTTCCTGCTTGACGCCGGCAACGAAATTTTTCTGATTCGTCCCATCCAGAAAGGCGTCGGCATCCTGGGTGGCGGCCATTTCCCGGGCCGTGGTGACCAGCAGATCCCGGACCATCTTTTCAGCGTTGCCCTCACCCACGGCCGCAAGGCTCAAACCCGCCTTCTCAGGCAGCACCCGCCACCAGGCCGCGAATTCGACCTTGACGATATCGCCGTTTTTATCGGTCAGTGGGAGACCGTCATCGCCTTCAGCCAGGGGCAGTTCCTTTTCGTTCACATCAACTTTCACCAGGGTCGAGGTGATGGGATTGTAACCGGAGATAAACCAATAATGCTTGCCGGGTGAGAGCACCACGAGGTTGTCCGCCTGGTCATCGCTGCCGGTCAGCACCACGCCTCTCTGGTTGGCCTCTATCACCGGCCCGAAATAGTAACTGGCTGCGATCAGTGCGGCACCTCCCAGCAGTACCACAACCACGACAAGAATTTTTATAGCTTTGCCCATAATCTGATTGTCCTTAAAGATATGAATTGTGCGGTTCCTATCCCGGTAATAACGTCGGCAGGGTTATTTCCTCTTATCAAATCAACGCGGTCTTCGTCAACCTTTTCAATGCCATCAAATTTTGCCCTTGCCCTCGCGAACAACCACGCATTCATCTCCGGTGAGATCGAGGATGGTGGAGGATTCGGAATTGATGTCTCCGGCATCCAACAGGTAGGCGACTACATTCTGAAAATTCTCTTGCAGTGCGGAGATCGCATTTCCCTGGCCGGCTACCTCTTTGACACTGAGAGCCAGCAGGGCGGTTCCCAACTCCCGGATGATGGCCAGGCAGGCGGCCTGGTCGGGAGTGCGGATGCCGACCGTGCGCCGCTTGGTCAGAACCATTTTCGGAACCATGCGGGAAGCCGGAAGGATAAACGTGTAGGGGCCGGGAATCAGGCTTTTCATCAACCGGTAGGCGGGATTGCTGACCGTGGCATAGAGACTGATGTCTTTAAGGTCGGCGCAGAACAGGGTGATCTTCTTCTCGCTTTTTCCGGTTTTAAGGCCATAGAGCCGGTTGATACCTTTTTTGCTGTTCAGGGAGCAGACCGCGGCATAATTGGTGTCAGTAGGAATGATGGCCAGTGCGCCGTCGTCCAGCGCGGCAACCATCTGGCGCAGTTGCCGGGCTTTAGGCAGGCCGTCGTAAAGACGCAGAATCTCCATGATGCCGGTTTCTTGCTCCTTTAATCTTGATGGCTTCGTAAAAAGTCCACCTGCGTCGTTCCCAAAAAGTCTTCGTCACTGCGGCGTACTTCTATGTACGCCTCATTCCTCAGCT
>JAADEO010000032.1 GCA_013153415.1 Deltaproteobacteria bacterium | reverse complement strand
GAGCTTTTTTCAGGAAATACGAAATAGCGCCGGCCGAGGAAATTGAGGATCAGGCCGGTTCCGGTGGCCACGATTTTGGCCGTTGCCGGGGACAGGCCGTGCATCAGGAGAAAACTGGTGCACCACCAGTCGTAAAGGCAGACCCCGGCCACCACCAGGCTGTAAGCGACCAGTTCACCACTCGAACTCCAGCGAGCCCGATGACGGAAAATAATTTTTATGCAGAGCAGGTAATTGACTATGGCCGCCAGGATGAAGGCGGCCGGTGCCGCCAGGCCGGCTCCCCAGCCGAAATGAAAGAAAAGGAGAAAGAATAACAGGTTGGCAATGGCGGCCAGAGTGCTGATCAGGGTGTAAAAGAAAAATTGGATGACCGGTGGTGCCTGAGGGAGGTTGTACTTGAGGATGCAGTAGAGGGCACGGAAGCCGTCCCGGATCCCGATTTTCTTGCCCTCTTCATAACTGCGGCCGAAATAGGAGATGCCCATTTCGTAAATCCTCAATCTTAGGCGGGCGAGTTTGGCAATGACTTCGGGTTCGAAACCGAAACGGTTTTCCCGTAAAGTGATCTGCTGGATGACGTCGCGGCGAAAAACCTTGTAGCAGGTTTCCATGTCGGTGAGGTTGAGATCAGTGAACATGTTGGAAAGCAGGGTCAGAAAGCGGTTGCCAAGGGCGTGCCAGAAGCGGAAAACCCGATGGACTTCGGTGGTCAGAAACCGGGAACCCAGAACAACATCAGCCCGGCCTTCGCGCAAAGGTACAAGCAGCCGTTTCAGATCTCGGGGGTCGTACTCGAGATCGGCATCCTGGACAGCGACGAAATCGCCGGTGGCTTCGGCGAAGCCGGCACGCAACGCCGCCCCTTTGCCGAGATTACGGGGTTGTTGCAGGACCTTGATCTGAGGATGATTGGCGGCCAGTTCAAGGGCGACTTTCAGGCTGTTGTCACGGGAACCGTCATCGACAATAATGATTTCCAGTTGCAGAGAACTATCGGCGATTTCCAAGACCCGGTCTACGCATCGGGCCAGGGTCTTTTCTTCATTGTAACAGGGAATGACCAAGCTCAGTGTAGCCGACGGCAGATGCTGGCAAGAGGTGGGTGTAATGGTCATCTCTTCAGGTTGCCGGAGTTTGCTGGTAGTAGATTTTGTAGAGGGCGATGAGGGTTTCCAGGTCGCTGCCGGTTCCGAGATTCCGCTGCAGTTGCGGATTGTCGAGTCTGAGAAAGGGGTTGGTTTTGAGTTCCAAACTCAATGGGGCCGGGACCAGGAAACGACCGGCGGCTTCATCCCGGCAGGCTGTGGCGAGGCGTTCGCTTAAGACCGCGTTGTCGGGGTCGGCCTGAGTGGCGTATGCGAGATTTTCCACGGTGTATTCGTGCCCGCAGCAGATCATCAGGTTTTCCGGCAGGTTCTTGAGACGATTCAGGTTGGCCAGCATTTCGGTCGCCGTGCCCTCGAAAAACTTGCCGCAGCCGGCGGTAAAAAGGGTGTCGCCGGTAAAAAGATAGTCGGTGATCCGGTAGGCGACGCAGCCCCGGGTATGGCAGGGCAGGTGCATGATGGTTATAGCGTTTTCGTTGAAGCCGATGCTGTCGCCCTCTCCGACCTGCTGGTTGACGGGAAAATCAACCCGCCCGGCGTCATCCGGGTGCATGACGATCCTGGCTTCGGGGAAAGCCCGGTGCAGTTCCGGTGTGCCGCCGCAGTGATCAGGATGCAGGTGGGTCAGCAGTATCATATCCAGGGTCAGTCCCTTTTCTGTCAGGACCTGCAGCACTGGACCTGCTTCACCCGGATCGATTACGGCCGCATGCTTTCGGTTGGCGACGATCAGCCAGGCATAGTTGTTTTTCAGGGTGCGGATGGGGATTGCTGATACACTCATTTCGTCCTCCTGTGAGCGAGAGCGGGGTCGGTTGTGAAAAACGGATCTTCATCCGGCGGCCTCCGGAGAGTCGTTTGCGCCGGGGTATTGCGGGAAACGGGGGCTGTGGGGTTGTATTCTCGGAAATGATCCAGATCAAACCAGTAGCTATGAGGCAGCATTCTGGCCTTGGGTGATAGGTGACGGTTGGGAATCCGGAATCTCCTTCTCCGTTCAGGCCGGACTTTCCCGATCGCGTTCCTGATGTATGGATTGGTATAGAAAAAGGCGTCAAATCTGCCGTTTGCGACCAACTGTTGGAAACTTCGGGCGAATTTTTTTGCCAGTTCCGGAAAGCGAGGAGAGATGTAGAAAAACATCGCGAAAGGATAGGTCAGAAGGATTCGTTTTTCAAGTGTTATCTGGGGGTAGGTGGCTTCCAGGGTCTGGAGCTCGCCGACGGCTTCGTAGAGGGCTCGGGAAAAATAATCGGTGCGGCCTCCCTGGTTGAGCATGCGGAATAGGGCTTTACCCGGAACTGCAATCTGGTGGAGGCCGGCCTCTTCCAAAATTTTGATGTCCGCCCAGCCTTTTCCCTGGATTCCGGTGAGCCGACCCAGATCCTCGAGGCGGGTTACCCGGTCGAATTTGTATTGATCATTCCTGTTGATCAGGAAAACCCGGCAGCCCAGCAAACCCTTGAAAATCGGTATCCGGATGGGAATGAGTCGGTTTTCCAGTTCGGTCGTAGCCCCGAAAGTTTTGATGGTGATGATTCCCTGTTCCAGTTTTTCGATCTGATCGTCGTGTCCTCCTCCCCGTTCCTGATAGTAGTAGAGCAGGTTGTAATCGCAATCCGAGTTTTTCAGGATCAATTTTATCAGGTCGATTTTGTAGCGGTTGCGCTCGATGTCCCTGCCTCCCAGGGAGAATTTTATCACCGTGGCGTCGGCTGCGGCGAATTGAGCCGGCAGGCAGAGGAAGAGCAGGCAGAGGCAGATTTCTCTCACCGGTAAACCTCGCATGGACTGGTAATTCATTTGTTACTGTTCAAGAACTTTGCGCACGATGGCGGCAAGCTCCCTGATTGAGAAAGGCTTGTTTATCAGTTCCGGATCATGGTCAGACTTTTCGAATCTGGTCAGATGGTCATCGGCGTAGCCGGAGAGGTAGATGATTTTCTGTTCGGGATTGATCGCTAAAGCCCGGTCGGCGAACTCCCAGCCATTCATGACCGGCATGACTATATCGGTGATGATCAGATCGGGACTCAAACCGTTTTGCAGAAGTTGCAGGGCGACGGCGCCATTTTCCGCAATATACACCCTATATCCCAGTGAGGCCAAAGTTTTTTTGGTGAATTCGCGTACCGATTCCTCGTCTTCGACCAGGAGAATGGTTTCGCAGCCCTGTAGGGTTTTGGTGGTTGGTTTTCCATCGGGTCGAGCCTGTTCCAGCTCTTCCGCTTTCGCGACAGGCCAGCAGATTGTGAAGGTTGTACCCTGTCCGGATTTGGAATGGACCTGGATTGTGCCCCCGTTCTGTTTGACAATGCCATAAATCATCGCCAGGCCGAGGCCGGTGCCTCGGGATTTTTCTTTCGTGGTGAAAAAGGGCTCGAAAATTCTCTGTTGCGTAGCCTCGTCCATGCCGATACCGTTGTCCGAAACCGAGAAGTAGACATATGACTGTCCCTGTAACTCTTCGCTGCAATCGGAAACGGGTGTCGTTTCGGGGTCGGCCATGCCGGTCTCGATCCGGATGCTTTTGTGAAAACCGGTCCGGTTGATTGCATTCAGAGCGTCGCGGGCATTGATTATCAGGTTGATGAGGATCTGTTCGATCTGGGAAGCGTCGGCTTTGATCTTGGGCAGTCCGCCCGTCAGCCGCGTTCTGATCTGGATATCCTCGTCAATGAGCCGGCGGACAATCTTCTCCATTGAGCCGAGAGTCCGGTTGATATCAATTATCCTGGGGGTGTAGGCCTGCTTGCGGCTGAAAGCCAGCAACTGGCTGGTCAGAACCTGCGCCTTCCGGCCGGCATTGAGGATGGCGTCGAAATCGTTGCGTAACGGGTTGTCCGGATCCGCACTAAGTAGTGCAAGCTCCGCCAGGCCATTGATGACGGTCAGCAGGTTGTTGAAATCATGGGCGACTCCTCCCGCCAGCAGGCCGATGGATTCCATTTTCTGAGTCTGGCGTAATTGGTGTTCCAGATCTCGTTCCTTGGTGATGTCCTGCTTGGCGGCGGCGAAGTTGATGATCTCGCCTTTGTGGTCTTTGACCGGGAAAATGATGCTTCTTTCATAGTAGATGGTTCCGTTCTTTCTGCGGTTGGCGAAGATTCCCTCCCAATTTTTCCCCGCGGAAATCGTCTGCCACAGCTCTTTATAAAAACTTTCGGGATGCTGTCCGCTTTTCATAAATCTGGGATTTTCTCCGCGGACTTCTTCAAATGAGTAGCCGGTGATCTCTTCGAACGCAGGGTTGACGTACTCGATCTTTCCATCGAGATCGGTTATCAGAATGGATTGGGCGGACTGCTCGAGCACTGTCGCCAGTTTGGAGACTTCCTGGGCGTGCCGGGCCAGTTCCTGGTGGATATTGATGCTGGCGATGATGCCGCTGTTGATGAATTTCCCCATGCGGCCGAATTCATCATTGGTTTTGATCTCCTGCAGGTTGATGCTCTGTTCATGCTTGCCGGTAAGGGTGTTGAAGAAGTTTTTCAGGTTGTTCTCCAACTGGCGGATCGGTTCGTAAATGATTTTGGCAAAGAGGATGTAGAAAGCTGTGTAAAGGGCGGCAAAAATCAACAGCAGGCTGAAAAGCTGCTGCTTGAGGCTGTCGCGGAGCATGTTTTCGGCGAAAGCGAACTCCCGGTCCAGCGCTTCCATATCCTCATGTTCCAGCCTGAGGACCTCTTTGGTCAGCCAGGAAGCGTCGTAGAGGATTTTCAGATAACCCAGTTTTTTCCCGTCATCACCTAGCAAGTCTATCGACAGGGAGTGCAGGTTTCTGGTGTCTGGAGTTTTGTTGGAGTAGGAGAACTTTTCATTTTGGAGCTTTTCCGCCGTAATGAACGGTTTGTCGGTCATCAGGTCGTAGAGGATGACGCCCTTGACGCACGGGAAAACCGCCAGACTCGAAATAATGTCCACGATCTTTTCCCGGTCTACTGTGAACAGGGCATAACTCAGCTCTTTTTCATGAGCCAGGATGGTTGTTTTGATCAGTGAAATTCTGGTGTCGAGGATCTTTTTTGCGGTTTCCCGGGTCTCTCGGACAATGTAATTTTTTCTCTTCTGGTAGATGGAATTCAGCAGGGCGGATTCCGTGTTCTTTATATTCCAGAGGAAGAAGAGGGTGAAGATTCCGATCAGTCCGAAGATGGCGGTCGTGAATTTCAGCAGAACGCTGTCGTTTATTTTTTTGATTAAATTCATTGTTTTTGTACTGTTTTGTGCCGCATAACCCATCCGTGCAGGCGCTATTTCTCCACATTGTACAAAACAAAAAAAGCCCTGACGGGCCATTGACCCTGCAGAGCTTTATTCAGAATGGTGCCGAAGAGAGGACTCGAACCTCCACAGGAATACTCCCACTAGACCCTGAACCTAGCGCGTCTACCAGTTCCGCCACTTCGGCAAATCCTGTTTTCTCTTTGTCTTTTCTGCCCGAGAGGTCAAGACTTGCACCTCCTGCGAAAAGAGTTGACTCTTCTAGACTAAAATCAATATAATGTCAAGATCAGAAAATAAAAAAATTGTCGGCTTCGCACCCCAAGAGCACTTCCTCGTTAGACTCGGGGCGTCCGCAAAAATCTTCGTTGCTGCGGCATCCGTTAAGTGCGTTTCATTCCTTCAGAGCTTTTTGGTGTTTCACTCTGAAGTTGTGGTAGGCCGACTCATTCTTCTTGCCGTTTTTTGCGCAATTTTCGCTATGTGACAAGACCGTCGGGTTTGTGGCCCTTATAGGGCGATTTTTCCACTTGAACCATAATCATACCAGGATTTGAGGTTTTATTACGTGCAGATCTACAACTCCCTGAATCGACGCAAAGAGGAATTCGAACCGCTTTCTCCCGGCAAAGTCGGGCTCTATGCCTGCGGGGTGACGGTCTACGATCTCTGTCATATCGGTCACGCCCGTTCGCTCGTGGTTTTCGATGTTATTTATCGTTATCTCCGTTACCGGGGTTATGAGGTCACGTTCGTGCGCAACTTCACCGACATCGACGACAAGATCATCAACCGTTCCAACGAGCGCGGCATCTCCTGGAAAGAGCTGGCGGACAAATATATCGATGAATTCTATGTCGATATGGATCGCTTGGGGCTGCTGCGGCCGACGGTCGAGCCCCGGGCCACCGATCATATCGGTGAGATTATCGCCCTGGTCCGGTGCCTGGAAGAGAAAGGTCTGGCCTACGAGGTCGACGGCGATGTCTATTACCGGTTGCAGGGTTTCAAAGGTTACGGCAAACTCTCCGGCAAGAATGTTGATGACCTGCTCTCCGGGGCCCGGGTCGAGGTCGACGACCGCAAGGAATCGCCGCTCGATTTCGCCCTCTGGAAAAAGAGCAAGCCGGGCGAGCCTTCCTGGCCCAGCCCCTGGGGCGAGGGGCGGCCTGGCTGGCATATCGAGTGTTCGGCCATGAGCCAGAAATACCTGGGGGAGACCTTCGATATCCACGGCGGTGGCAAGGACCTGATCTTTCCCCACCATGAAAACGAGATCGCCCAGTCCGAAGGAGCTACCGGCAAACCCTTGGCTCGTTTCTGGGTGCATAACGGTTTCGTCAACATCGACCAGGAGAAGATGTCCAAATCGTTGGGCAATTTCCTCACCATCCGGGAACTGCTCGAGGAGGTTCATCCCGAGGTCCTGCGCTTTTTCGTGATCTCCAGCCATTACCGGTCGCCGATCGATTTTTCCAAGGAGAACGTCGCAGTTGCCGCCGCCGGGCTCGAACGGCTTTACCAGTCGCTCGAACGTCTCGATGAGAAAGCGGCCGGTGGAGATCCGGGTCCGGAGTCGCCGCTCGATGAGCGTCTTTCTATATGGCGGCAGGAGTTTATTGCCGCCATGGATGATGATTTCAATTCGGCCGCCGCAGTCGCCGTCCTTTTCGAGGCCAGCAAGGAGATCAACCGCTGGCTCGATGAGGCCGGAGATGGGGTCGTGGCCCCGGCTGCCGCCCGGGTGGCGGCGGCTTTCCGGGAACTGGGTCAGGTTCTGGGTCTTTTCAGTGAAACGCCGGATGCTTTTCTGCAGCGGAGTTCAGGCGATGGCGATGAATTGGCGGCCGAAGAGATCGAAAAACTGATCTCCGAACGGGCCGCGGCCCGCAAGGCGAAGAACTGGGCTGAAGCCGATCGCATCCGTGATCTTCTCGATGAACAGGGAGTGGTGCTCAAGGATGGTCCCGAGGGGACCCGCTGGCAACGGAAACGGTAAGTTGAAGGCGTGAAAAAGGCTTGACATTGGCGGATAAAATTGTTAACTACCGCATCCGCCGCGGTAATTCGGCAACAAGCACCAGTAAATGTAGGCGCATAGCTCAGGGGGAGAGCGCTACCTTGACACGGTAGAAGTCGGCGGTTCAAATCCGCCTGTGCCTACCATCGAAAATTTGTTAGAGGTGTCACGGTCGGCGGGTTTTGATCTGCGGATGTCAGGTGGCTCCTCTATTTTTTTGCTGTTGACGACCCTCCTTTTTTATAGAACGGTCTATTAAAGATGTATACTCTCTTTCTGCGGGACGATGCCGAACCTCTGAAGCTTGAGGCGGATGGCCGTACTCTGCTCGAGCATCTGGCTGAGCGGGACCGCGGTCGCCTGCGCGAGGTCGTGGCCGCCCGTAAAGGGGAGGCGGCTGTCGACCTGAGAACTGTTCCGGTGGACGACGAGGAGTTCTCGTTGATTGAGAAAACCTCGCCTGAGGGACTGGAAATCCTGCGCCACAGCGCCGCCCATGTCATGGCCGAAGCGGTCAAGGCGCTGTTTCCCGAGGTCAAGGTTACCATCGGGCCGGCCATCAAGGACGGTTTCTACTACGATTTCGATTCCGACAAGCCCTTCACCCCGGAAGATCTCAAGGCGATCGAAAAGCAGATGAAGTCCCTGGTCAAAAAGGGGCGCAGGTTCGTCCGTCGCGAGGTTTCCCGCGAGGAAGCCCTGGCCCTGTTCCGGGAACTGGGCGAGGATTACAAGCTCGAACTCATCAATGAGCTGCCCGAAGATGAAACCATTTCGCTTTACGAGAGCGGTGACTTCGTCGATCTCTGCCGCGGGCCGCACCTGCCCGATACTTCTTATCTGAAGGGGGTTTTCAAGCTCCTGAGCGTGGCCGGGGCCTACTGGCGCGGCAGCGAGAAAAACCGGATGCTGCAACGGGTTTACGGTACCGCTTTCGCCGATAAGGAGGCCCTGCAGCAGCATCTGCATCTGCTCGAGGAGGCGAAAAAGCGCGACCATCGCAAGCTCGGCCGGGAGCTTGATCTCTTCAGCATCCAGGACGAGGCCGGGGCCGGTTTCGTTATCTGGCACCCCAAGGGGGCTCTGTTGCGCACCCTGCTCGAGGATTTCGAACGCCGCCAGCACCTGAAAAGAGGTTACCAGATCGTCATGGGGCCGCAGATGCTGAAAGCCGATCTCTGGAAACGTTCGGGCCACTTCGAAAACTACCGGGAGAATATGTATTTCACCCGGATCCGGGAGAACGAGGGCGATGCCGAGGGCCAGGTTTACGGCATCAAGCCGATGAACTGCCTGGCCCACATGCTGATCTACAATTCCAAGCTCAGGAGCTACCGTGACCTGCCCCTGCGCTATTTCGAGCTCGGCACCGTGCATCGGCACGAGCCTTCCGGGGTTCTGCACGGGCTTTTGCGGGTGCGCTGCTTCACCCAGGATGACGCCCATATCCTCTGCACCCCGGAACAGCTCCAGGACGAGATTACCGCGATTCTCGAGTTTGTCGCCGATGTCATGAAGATGTTCGGCTTCTCCTACCATATGGAGCTTTCCACCCGGCCCGAGGAGAAGTCGATCGGTAGCGATGCCGACTGGGAGCGGGCCACCGATGCCCTGGTCAAGGCCCTTGAAGTCAATGGCCTCGCATACGAGATCAATGCCGGGGACGGCGCTTTCTACGGGCCCAAGATCGACGTCAAACTGATGGACGCCCTCGGCCGGGAGTGGCAGTGCGCCACCATCCAGTGCGATTTTACCTTGCCGGAACGTTTCGATTTGAGTTATATAGGCGCCGATGGCGAGAAACATCGGCCGGTGATGCTGCACCGGGTGATCTTAGGTTCGATCGAACGTTTTATCGGCATCCTCATCGAACATTACGCCGGGGCTTTTCCGCTCTGGCTGGCGCCCGAGCAGGTTCGGATCCTGACCGTGACCGAAGCCCACAATGAATACGGCGCCCGGGTCGAGGAAGCCCTGCGAGATGCCGATATCCGGGTTACGGCGGATCTGCGCAACGAGAAGCTGGGCAAGAAGATTCGTGAGGCCCAGCTTGAAAAAATTCCCTATATGCTGGTCATCGGCGACCAGGAGGTAGCGGCCGAGACCGTCGCCCCGCGCCTGCGGGAGGCGGGTAGAACCATTGAGCCCATGCCGGTCGATGAGTTTGCCGCCCTGGTCAAAGATGAAGTGAAAAAAGAGCTGCAGACATAGGCTTAAGCAAGCATCAAGGAGGTGTCCCATAGCCGCTGAAAAAGTAAGAGTGAATCGTCAGATACGGATCCCCAGGGTCAGGCTCATCGGTGACGATGGCGAACAGATCGGGGTTATCGATACCCAGGAAGCCCTGGCCTATGCCGAGGAGCGGGGGCTTGACCTGGTCGAGGTTTCTCCCCATGCCACCCCGCCGGTCTGCAAGGTGATGGATTACGGGAAGTTCAAGTACCAGCAGAGCAAGCGGGCCTCCGAAGCCCGGAAGAAACAGACCGTGATCCAGGTCAAGGAGATCAAGATGCGTCCCCGGACCGATGTCCATGACCTCGATGTCAAGATCCGGAATATCATCCGCTTTCTCGAGGCTGGCGACAAGGTCAAGGTCACCATCCGTTTCCGGGGCCGGGAGATGGCTTATACCGACCAGGGGCATGAACTTCTGCTCAAGGTGGCCGAGCGGGTCAAGGAGTACGGAGTCGTGGAGCAGCATGCCAAGCGCGAGGGCCGTCAACTGATGATGGTGTTGGGACCGATCAAGAAGAAATAGACGTTTTTATCCATATCAACCCAGGAGAATTGAGATCATGCCGAAAATCAAATCCAACAGCGGAGCCAAAAAGCGCTTCAAGGTTACCGGTACCGGTAAAGTCGTCCGGCGCAAGGCTTACGCCAGTCACCTGCTGAACTGCAAAACCCGGAAAAGAAAACGCAACCTGCGGAAATCGACCCTGCTCGACAGCGCCAACCAGCGCGGTGTCAAACGGATGCTTCCCTATCTCTAAAGGGCGGTGCTGAACCAGGGATAGCTGTTTTTTCAAGGAGTTAACAATGCCCAGAGTAAAAGGCGGGTTTAAAGCCCGCAGAAAACATAAAAAAGTCTTGAAGATGGCCAAGGGCTATCGCGGCGGTCGCAGCAAACTCTACCGCAGCGCGGTTGAAACCGTTAACCGGGCCCTCAACTACGCCTACCGCGATCGCAAGGTCCGCAAGCGTGAATTCCGGCGCCTCTGGATTGTCCGGATCAATGCCGCGGCCCGCCAGCACGGTCTCTCTTACAGTCGTTTCATCGCCGGCCTGACCAAGGCCGAGGTCGAGGTCGACCGCAAGATCCTGGCCGATCTCGCGGTTAACGATCCTGCCGCCTTCGGCAAATTCGCCGATATCGCCAGTGCCGCCCTGGCCAACTGAGTCGACGGATGGAGACTCGTCTCAAGGGCCTGCTGGGGGAAACCCGCGACCTGATCGCCAAGGTTTCATCCCTGGATGAGCTTGAGGCCTTGCGGGTCCGGGTTCTGGGTCGCAAGGGGCAGCTTACCGCCCTGCTCAAGGGCCTGGCCGAGTTGCCGCGGGAACAGAAGCCGGTTATCGGCAAGCTCGCCAACCAGGTCAAGGAAGATATTCTCGCCGCCCTCGAGGAGGCCCGCCGAGTAATCAGCGAAGCCGAGCAGGAGCGCCGGATCGCGGCTGGGGCCGTCGATGTCACCCTGCCCGGCCGCCGGTTGCTCGGGGGCAGCAAGCACCCGATCACCCGGGTGACCGAGGATGTCTGCGCCATTTTTCAGCGGCTCGGGTTCTCCGTTGCCCAGGGGCCGGAAGTCGAGACCGACTACTACAATTTCGAGGCCCTGAATATTCCCAAGGACCACCCCGCCCGGCAGATGCAGGATACCTTCTACATCTCCAGCGACGTGGTTTTGCGTACCCACACTTCCCCGGTCCAGGTCCGGGTTATGGAGAAGCAAGCTCCGCCGGTCAAGGTTATCGCTCCCGGCCGGGTCTACCGTTGCGATTCCGATCTTACCCATACGCCGATGTTCGACCAGATCGAGGGACTCCTGGTCGATGAGAAGGTTACCTTCGCCGATCTCAAGGGAGTGCTGGTAACCTTTCTTCATGCCTTTTTCGGGACCGAGGCCGGAGTTCGTTTCCGGCCCAGCTACTTTCCTTTCACCGAACCGAGTGCCGAGGTTGATATCGAGTGCGTCATGTGCCGGGGCCAGGGCTGCCGGGTCTGTGGACAGACCGGCTGGCTCGAGATCCTGGGCTGCGGCATGGTCGATCCCGCGGTCTATAAATTCGTCGATTACGATCCTGAAAAGGTCAGCGGTTTCGCCTTCGGCATGGGAGTTGAGCGTCTCGCCATGCTGCGTTACGGAATCGATGATCTGCGTCTCTTCTTTGCCAACGATTTGCGTTTCCTGCGCCAATTCAATTAATGCGGGGACAGGCCCCACGCTCAAAAGGATCTTTCGGCCCGCAAATAAATACTCTTATTTTTCATTTGGAATAGAACATGCTGATCAGCTGGAACTGGATGTCCGATTTTGTCGATCTTGACGGGATCGACCCGCAGGAAGCCGCCGCTCGTCTGACTCTGGCCGGTTTGGAGGTGGCGGGGATAAAACAGCTCTGTCCGCCCGAGCTGAAGCGGGTGGTCAGCGCCCGGATCACCGAGCTCCGACCCCATCCCGAGGCCGATAAACTGTCGCTTTGTACGGTTAGTGACGGTAGCGACGAGTTGCAGATTGTCTGCGGAGCCCGGAACATGAAGGCCGGTGACCTGGTCGCCTTGGCCCCGGTCGGTACCCGTTTGCCCAACGGCATGGCCATCAAGAAGGCCAAGATCCGGGGGATCGCTTCCACCGGCATGCTCTGTTCAGCGGCCGAGCTCGGCCTCGAGGAGGAATCGGCTGGTATCATGATCCTGCCGCCGGACCTGCCCCTGGGCGAGCCGGTTATTGATCTGCTTGGTATCCAGGATACGATCCTCGAATTCGAGATCACTCCCAACCGGGGTGACTGCCTCAGTGTCATCGGGGTGGCCCGGGAACTGGCGGCGATCTATAAACGGCCATTCCATCTGCCGGAGGTGAAACCGGAGGCCGCGGGGAAACCGGTGACAGAGTTGGCCCGGATCGAGATCGAAGATGCTGATCTCTGCCCCCGTTATGTCGGCCGGGTAGTCGAGAATATTGTGCTCGGTGAATCGCCGCTCTGGCTCAAAACCCGTCTTCAGGCGGCTGGAGTGCGGGCGATCAGCAATGTTGTCGATGTTACCAATTACGTTATGCTGGAAACCGGTCAGCCGTTGCACGCCTTCGATCTCGATCTTTTGCGACAACGGCGGATTATTGTCCGGCGGGCCGGCAAGGATGGGAAGTTTACCACCCTGGACGGCATTGAACGAAAGATCGACCCCGAAACCCTGATGATCTGCGACGGCGAAGGCCCGGTGGCGATCGCCGGAATCATGGGCGGGCTCAACTCCGAAATCAATGACAAAACCCGCAATGTCCTGATCGAGAGCGCCTTTTTCGTGCCCGCTTCGATCCGGCGCTCTTCGCGACTTTTGAACCTTTCGACCGAGGCTTCCTACCGTTTCGAACGTGGAGTCGATCCCCAGGCTACCGGCCGGGCCGCAGCCCGGGCTGCCGAACTGCTACAGCAACTGGCCCAAGGGCGGGTGGCTGATGGTGAACTCGATATCTGTCCCGATCCCACCGTCCAGGAGCGGGCTGCGATCGTTTTCCGTCCCGCCCAGGCCAACCGGCTGCTGGGACTGGAATTGGGCGAAGGCGAGGTTAGAGATATCTTTTCCCGCCTGCGGATCGGGGTCGCTGCCGCTGAGGACGGAAAACTGACCGTGGTTCCGCCGGCTTGGCGTTTCGATCTCGAGCGGGAGGTCGATCTGATCGAAGAGGTGGCCCGGATTTACGGCTATGACCGGGTGCCGGTGAGCACTCCCAGGATCGCGGTGACCGAGGTTCTGGATGATCCGGAAACCATCAATCTGGGTTGTATCCGTCAGCTTCTGGCTCGTTACGGCTGTTGCGAGGCGGTCAATTACAGTTTTATTGACGAAGCGGCGGTTGCGGCACTCGGTTTTCCCGCTGGCAGCCGTTTCCACGATTTCGTCAGGTTGCAGAATCCGATCAGCACCGAGATGGCGGTGATGCGGACCACGCTTCTGCCCGGACTGCTGGCCAACCTCAAGAATAATCTCCGGGTCAATGTCAAGGACGTTCGTCTTTTTGAGATCGGTCGTAATTTTTACCGGCTGGAAGGAGAAAAACAGCCTTCCGAGGAGCTTTTCCTGGCCGGAGTCTTCTGTGGTCGCCGCTGGTGCGAGCATTTTTCCCTGGCTGATGACAAGGTCGATTTTTTCGACCTGAAAGGTCTGCTCGAGGAGTTGGCCGAAACCCTGCGGCTGAAACTTACTTTCACCCCGGGCGATTTTTACGCTTGCCTGACTCCGGGCCAGGCTGCGTCCCTGGTTCACGAAGACCGGGTGGTAGGCTCCATCGGACGCCTGCATCATCGGGTGGCCAGTGAAGTCTATGATTTCGAGCCCGAAGTCTTTCTTTTCGAAATCGCTTTGGAGCCGTTACTGCAGGCTGCGGCCACAACTCCGGTCACCTACCGGGGGCTACCCCGCTACCCGGCTGTCTACCGTGACCTTGCTTTCTTGTTCGATCAGAATCTGCCGGCCGCAGAGGTGCTCGATTTTATCAGGGGCCAGCACAAGTTGATCACCGAAGTCGAGATCTTCGATGTTTTCCAGAGTGAAAGTCTGCCTGCCGGGAAAAAGAGTCTGGCTTTCCGCCTGACCTTTCAGGATACGAATAAAACCTTGACAGATAAAAAAGTAAATGCGATTATTGCCAAACTAATCAAGGGGATAGAAGATAGGTTCCAGGGCGAAGTTCGCTGAGCCTAATATTAGCTGAAGAGTTTAGGTAACGGGCAATGACGAAAGCCGACATGGTAGAGCTGGTCTATGATCGAATCGGGGTTTCCAAACGGGAGGCCACGCGCATAGTCGAAACTATTTTCGATATCATCAAGGAAACCCTGGAAAACGGAGAGAATGTCAAGATTTCCGGTTTCGGCAGCTTCAACATCCAGCACAAGAAGCCGCGTCGGGGCCGTAATCCCCAGACCGGTGAAGAGATCACGATTTCAGCCCGGCGGGTTCTAAGTTTCAAAGCCAGTAACGTTCTGCGTGAACAACTTAACTCGTAAATCTGCACCATACCGCTAACCGGACCGGAAATACCCGGCCGAGAGAGCCGATGGCTTCAACAGAGGAGATTCCTGACAAACTCTATTTTCGTATTGGTGAAGCCAGCCGCCTGGTCGGGGTCAAGCCCCACGTACTGCGTTACTGGGAAAAGGAGTTTGCCTTCATCAAACCCGAGAAGCATTCGGGCCAGCGTCTCTATCGGCGTCGGGAGGTTGAGCTCTTCCGCCGTATCCGGCAGCTTCTTCATGAAGAACGTTACACGATCGAGGGAACTAGAAAAAGGTTGCAGGAAGAGCTTTTTTCAGCTACAAAGACACCCCCGGATATGCGGGGCTGTCTGCTTGAGCTGAAAAGCAAACTTCTTGACCTGCAGACGATGATCCGCACCCAGTATCGACGGGGATAGGAAAGCACAATCAGAAAAGAATAACGGGACGTGGCGCAGCCTGGTAGCGTACCTGAATGGGGTTCAGGGGGTCGGAGGTTCGAATCCTCTCGTCCCGACCAATAAAACAAGGGGTTAGCGAGAAATCGCTAACCCCTTATTGTGTCTATACTTTCCATTACTGTGGAAACCGGGTAAACGTAGGTTCTGTTTCCGGTTGTGTTTCGCCCGGATATTGCCTGGCGAAAATACAAAAGTCGCATTTTTCCAAAGGAGGTTTGCTTGACATGGCGGGACGCTTCGGTTAAGGTTCGGCCCATGTTGATTGTCGAGGAGATAGATGAATTCCCCAGCCCGGTTGCGGTGTTTCGCGAGTTTGACCGGCTCTATCGGCCGGCCTGGCTCGATGCCAATGTCGATGCCGGAAAACTGGGGCGGTTTTCATTGCTGGCTGCCGACCCCTTTCTGGAGGTCGAGGTCTGCGGTGAACGGATTATTGAGAAAAATCTGCTTGAAAACCACACTAGTGAGATCATCTCCCCTTTTTTTCCCTACCTGAGCCGGTTGCAAAAGCGTTGGCGGCGGCCCAAAGAGAGCAGCTTCCTGCCCTTCGAAAGTGGTTTGATCGGCTACCTGGGTTATGAGCTCGGCCATCAGGTCGAGAGTTTTCCCCGGACCGCGGTCAATGATCTCAAGATGCCGGATGCCGCTTTCGCCGCCTACGACACGGTACTGGTTTTCGACCACCTTGAGGAGCGTTGTTTTGTTGCGGCCACTGGCCTTCCCCTGGAAGAGGACGGTGCCGCCCGCCGCCGGGCAGAATCCCAAGTCGAAAAGATAATGAAGCTGGTGGATGAAGCCTTAGCACACCAGGAGGATGAGTCTTCGGTCAGGGAGGATGAGTTGCGTCGGGCCCTTGCGGCCGAACGGCTTGAAGCCAATTTCAGTCCCGCCGCATACCGGGCTGCGATCGGGAAGATTCTCGATTACATCGCCGCCGGTGATATCTATCAGGTCAATCTTTCACAGCGTTTCACTGTGCCCTTCACCGGCGACTGTCGCGAATTCTATTTGAAGTTCCGCAACCTGAGCCCGGCCCCGTTCGGCGCCTACCTGGAAACCGGCCGCCACTGCATCATGAGCAACTCACCGGAACGCTATCTGCTGATCCGGGATGATTATATCGAGACCCGGCCGATAAAGGGTACCCGGCCCCGGGGTGCAGACCCGGTCGCCGACGAGGCCTTGGGCCGCGAGCTTTTGCGCAGTTCCAAGGACCGAGCTGAACACCTGATGATCGTCGATCTCGAGCGCAACGACCTGGGTCGGGTCGCCGCCTATGGCAGTGTCCACGTACCCGAGATGATGATCTTGGAGAGCTATGCCAATGTTCACCATATGGTTTCGACCGTGGCCGGCCGGGTTCGGCCCGGGGTCAGCAGCAGCGACTGTCTCCTGAACTCCTTTCCCGGTGGCTCGATCACCGGGGCTCCGAAACTGCGTTCGATGGAGATCATCGACGAGCTCGAACCGACCTGTCGCGGGGTCTACACCGGTTCGATCGGTTATCTCGATTTCTCCGGCGACCTCGATTTCAATATTGCCATCCGCACCGCCGTGGCTTGTGACGGCCAGCTCCATTTCCAGGTCGGAGGCGGCATCGTCGCCGACTCCGACCCGGATGATGAATACCGCGAAACTGAAACCAAGGCAGCGTCCTTTCTCAAGGCTATTTCCTAGCCATCATTTTTCCTGCCATTCAGGGGTCCGTTTCTCCATGAAGGCGCGGATGCCCTCGGCTGAATCCTGGCTCGTGCACATCCGGGCGAAGGCCTCGTTCATGTATTCGAAGGCCTTGTAGTAGTCGAGATCCTCAGCCGTGTAATAAGCGGTCTTGGCGATTTGCAGGGCGATCGGGCTTTTTTTCGCCAGTTCTGCGGCCCACTGCCGGGTTTCGTTTTCCAACTCTTCATCGGCCACGACCCGGTTGACCAGGCCCATTTCCAGGGCCCGGTCGGCCTTGATCAGCTGGCCGTCGAAAAGCAGTTCCAGAGCCTGTTTGCGACCAATGCTGCGACTGACCGGTACCACTGGGCCGACACAGTTCAAACCGACGTTGATGGCGGTCAGGCCGAAACGGGCCGAAGCGCCCATGACCGCGAGATCGGCGGCCGCCACCAAACCGGCGCCGTTGGCCGCCGCTACCCCATGGACCTGGGCGATGACCGGTTTTTTCAACCGGCTGATATTGACCAGCGGGGTTTCCATGGCTTCGATCCACTCTTTGTATTCGAGGGCGGTCTTGCCGAAGAAGTCGCTGACGTCGATGCCGGCGCAAAAAGCCCGGCCGGCGCCTTTCACTATGATCGCCCGGACATCCTTGCGATTGTCAAGCTCGAGCAGGGCCTCGTTGAGTTCCCGGGCCAGGCCGAGGCTGAAGGTATTCATATTCTGTGGTCGGTTCAGGGTGATCTCACCGACGTGTTCGGCCACCATCTCCACGATTACATTTTCATAAGCCATTTTTTTACTCCTTTGATTGTTTGTAGTGTTCTTGATAGAATGGTGAAATTTGCAGGTTTAAGTCGGAATACACGAAGTTGTATGTGCCCTTGCGCGTGTTCCGCGGATGCCGAGGTTAAAACGGGTTCTTCGGTCATGGGGTTTTCATGATGATAGTGCTTACATCCGTCGAGCTGCTGCCTCTTTCGTTTTTGCCAAAACAGGCTTCAACTCATATCAACAGCTTTGCAGATCATTTCCAGCAGTTCCTCGGGCTTGGGCATGGGGCCGTGAAATTCATAGATGACCCGGGCTTCCTTTTCCGGAGTTATTTCGAGAACGAAAGTAACCGGAATTTCCGAGACCTTGATCTTGCCGCCGCCGGGGTCGGGAAACAGAGGGTAGGGGATGGCGTAACGCATCCCGAACTCCTCGACATCGATCAGGCGGTCGCCGTAGCCCAGCCCGATGAATTTGATTTTTCCCGCCAGACCATTGCGGTCGACCAGGGTGTAGAGCCGTTTCAGATCGGGAACCAGGGCCCGGCAGTGGGGGCAGCGGGATTGGAAAACCTCGGCGATCAGGACCCGGGTTTTTATTTCTGTCAGTTTGAACCAATGTCGCTGGGGAGAGAAACCGAGATAGACGGCCATCCGGGGATCGGACGGAACTTTGAAGACTTTCGGTTTGACCGTTTCCCGCGTTTTGTGGGAGGTGGCGCAGGAGGTCGTCAGGAAAAGACCGCAGGTCGCCAGGCAGAGTAGCAGAAGTTTGAAATGACGCAAATTTACCCTCTCCATCGGTCCAGGTTGATGCGCCGGTTGCTTGTCTTTGGCCCCGGCCAATAACGGTTGTTTTTGCCTTTTATGACTTA
>JAADEO010000077.1 GCA_013153415.1 Deltaproteobacteria bacterium | reverse complement strand
CCACCGCCCGGGCTGCCAACCAGGAACAGGCCGCAGGAACACAAACAGCAGCAGCCGCACCGCAGGAAACAGCACCGGTCGTTACCGCGGCCAACGGCAACGCATACCCCGGGTCCCCGGCCCCGGTCACCGGCGGTGCCAACAGCACCCTGCCGGGAACCATTTTCGACAGTATGGCTTGATTTCGCCAGATATTCTCCCAGAATCCATCCAGATACGGAAAACCCCGAATGGCATGCCGACCATCCGGGGTTTTTTTATGACTGCCACACTGTGGATGGCAACCCGGGAAAATTAGGGACGATTTTATCGCACCGTCAGACTTTGTAGTAACCGCGATACCACTCGACAAACTTCCCGATTCCTTCCTCCAAGGGAGTTGCGGGCCGAAAACCCACCTCGGCCTGCAGGTCAGCGACATCGGCATAGGTGGCCGGTACATCTCCGGGCTGAATCGGCAACATCTCCTTTTTCGCCTCGAGACCGAGACACCTTTCCAGAGTGGCAATGAAATCCATCAACTTGACCGGGCTGTGATTGCCAATATTATAGAGACGATACGGAGCCGGACTGCGGCCCGGATCCGGATCATCGCCGCTCCAGTCGGGATCGGGAACCGGAGTCTTGGGCAAGAGACGGACTATTCCCTCGACAATATCATCGATATAGGTAAAATCACGTTCCATCTTACCATAATTGAACACTTTGATCGTCTCCCCGGCCAGGATCGCCCGGGTAAAGAGAAACAGAGCCATATCGGGCCGTCCCCAAGGACCGTAGACAGTAAAGAAACGGAGCCCGGTGACCGGGAGACCATAAAGGTGACTGTAGGAGTGCGCCATCAGTTCGTTGGCCTTCTTGCTGGCAGCGTAGAGGCTTACGGGGTGGTCGACATTGTCATGCACGGAAAACGGCATTCGGGTATTGAGGCCGTAAACCGAACTCGACGAAGCATAAACCAGGTGCTCGATCCGGTTATGCCGGCAACCCTCGAGGATATTCAGGAAACCGCAGATGTTGCTGTCGATGTAGGCCCGGGGATTTTCCAGGCTGTAGCGGACCCCGGCCTGGGCCGCCAAATGAATGACCCGGCTGAACCGGGATTCGCGGAAGAGTTGCGCCATCCCGTCGTTATCCGCCAGATCGAGCTTGACGAAGGTGAAATTTTCCGTCTCCTGCAACTGCCGGAGACGATCCTTTTTCAGGTTGACATCGTAGTAGTCATTCAGATTATCGAGACCGACAACCTTGAACCCATCGGCCAGCAAACGCCGGCTGACATGGAAACCGATAAAGCCGGCGGCGCCGGTTACAAGTACGGTACTATTCTCACTCACATTCCCACCCCTTCCCAAATCGTATCACGGCCGGAAGTAAAGAGTTTCACTCCCCGCCCGCCAAAAAAAAGACCGGGAGAAACTTTCCCGGTCTGAAGAAATACAACATCCACTGACAACTGGCAACTCAGACAGATTACATGTCGAGGTCAGGCGCCTGGTTGACAAACTGGTACTGGCCGTCAAAACAGACCCCAACACCATCCTTGTCGGTTCTGACCACCCGGCCATTGACCACTATGCAGGATCCACTGCTCGAGAAGGTATTCAAATAGAGATTGACTTTAAGATGAGTCCCCGGCTCAAGTTCGAGACCTTCGGTCAGCAGAAAGGCTCCACTGGAAGAGATATCGCGGGTTTTCAGTTTAAAGGAACGGACATCCCCGCCGCTCAGTTCCGCTTCGACATGGGCCGGCACCTGAAGGCTGTACCTGGTTACCACTCTTCTTTCCATCATAATTCCACTCCGGTTGAAGAAATCTAGAATACCCGCCGCCAGACAACCTTCTCATCCTCATAAAAAGCAGGCATCATCCAGCACTGTCAGCTCACACTACCCGAAGGCACCGGGTGGTAACCATTCCATCCTCCGGTTCGGTTACCCGCATGCCAAACTGTATAGATTCAATAATACAGTATAGATATACGAAAATCAATCAGCCAAAAGTATGAAAATAAAACTAATGACAACTTTTTCAAGAAAGATACTTGGTCGCCCAAAGAGCGGCCTGCAAACGGTTGGGGACATTAATTTTCCGGAAAATCCGATAAACATGGCTTTTGACCGTATGCTGGCTGATACAGAGCCGATCGGCGATCTGGTCGTTGGTGGCCCCCATTCCCACCTGCATGAGAACCTCTTTCTCGCGGGCCGTCAAGGCCACCGGCAACAGGGCCGGGGCCGGGATCTCCTCCTCTTCCTTCTTCTCGCCCCGGACCCCACGGCTCTCAAGAATACAGCGGCTGACCAGTTGTCGGGGAAACCAGAGTTCGCCGCGGATCACCGAGGTGATAAAACGGAGCATGACTCCGGGAGCGGCATTGGCATTGAGAACACCGCGCACTCCCAGCTGCAACAGTTCGGCATCAAGATCGAATTCCGGATTGAGATTGATCAGGACGACATAGAGCCGGTCGTCATGCAACAGGCGTTCGCCGAAATGGGCGAGATAGGCCCGCAGACTCTCTTCGTTATCGTCAGAACAATCCCGGACCAGAAGCAGTGAACGATCCGCCATCAGTTCCGGGGAGGGATAGTCACAACCATTGTCTGCCACGTGGCAACGGAAACCGAATTCCCGTTCCAGAAATGAAGCCAGCAGACCCTTTTGAATATTCTGTCGGCCAACTATATAAGCCGCCCACTCTTTTGTTACAGAATCAGCCAGACTCGCCATCGTTCCCCATTACCAATAAAAACCGGACTTGAAAACGACCACCCACGTAGTGCCCAGTGCGCCGAGAAAAACGCCACCGGACTACCGGCCTCCAGATAAGGGGCAGGGCAATCAACCCGAACAGAAAAACTACGTTTCCAGGTAGTAACAACAACCACGACAAAATGTCAAGACCTTTGCTGAGGTGTTGTCACCAGAAAATACCCGGCCAACGATAAGATCGATTCCCAAGCCGGGCCAGTACTGAAACTCAGCCAGCCGTCGGAAAGGCACCGTAGGGTTACCGAAAAGCACGGAACAAATGAAAGCCACGGGAAATCATTCTGCTATTACGCGCGTTCAGGGATTCCGACAATTCGGCCGGGAGCGGGATGGATCAAGATTTTTTCAGGAGAAATATTCTCGGGCCCGACGGGTGACGACCCGGCCCCGGGGGGTGCGGTCGAGGAAACCCGACTGCAACAGAAAGGGTTCACAGACATCCTCGAGGGTGTCGGGCTCCTCATGGAGAACCGCGGCCAGGGTCTCGATGCCGACCGGGCCACCGTTGAATTTATGGATAATCGTATCCATGAACAACCGGTCCAGGTTATCCAGACCGAGGGTGTCGATCTCGAGGCTGTCCAGAGCCGTGGCCGCAACCTCCTGAGAAATCGCCGACAGGCCGTCGACCTGGGCGAAATCCCGGACTCGCTTGAGCAGGCGGTTGGCAATTCTCGGTGTACCCCGGGAACGACGGGCGATTTCGGCGGCACCTTCACGGTCGATCTCGATGGCCAGAATACGGGCAGAACGGAGAATTATTTCGGCCAGCTCATCGATCTGGTAGAACTCGAGCCGCATGACGATCCCGAAGCGGTCGCGCAACGGGGAGGAGAGCAGACCGATCCGGGTGGTGGCCCCGACCAGGGTGAAGGGCGGCAGTTCCAGCGAAATCGAACGGGCTGCCGGCCCCTGACCGATGATGATGTCGATCCTGAAATCTTCCAGGGCAGGATAGAGAATCTCTTCGACCACGCGATTGAGGCGATGAATCTCATCGATGAAAAGGATATCGTGGGGCTGGAGGCTGCTCAGAATGGCGGCCAAATCACCCGGTCGGGTGATGGCCGGACCCGAAGTGCCGCGGATCTGGGCCCCCATCTCCGCAGCAATGATCCGGGATAGGGTGGTCTTGCCGAGACCGGGCGGACCATAAAGCAGAAGATGGTCGAGAGCCTCACCACGTTTGCGGGCGGCAGCGATAAAAACCTTGAGATTGGCTACCGCTTTCCGCTGGCCGACATAGTTGACCAGCTGCCGGGGACGCAGTCCCTCCTCGACCTCGTTGTCGGCGGGAATCAGGGCCGGTTCGAGAAGGCGTTCCTCAACCACGATGGAGCTCCTGCAGAACCAGTTTCAAAAGGGTTTCGACCTTCTCCCCGGGATGGTGGAAAAGGATTTTGGCAGCCGTGGTTTCGACCTCGGCACTGCGATACCCAAGGGCTTCAAGGGCCGCCATCAGTTCGTTGCCAGCATCACTGTCGGCCCGGGGCATGGAACCATCTTCCGTTTCC
>JAADEO010000053.1 GCA_013153415.1 Deltaproteobacteria bacterium | reverse complement strand
TCGGTCTGGCCTGATGCGCCTTGGAGATGATGGCTACCAGTTTGGCTAGCTACGATATCGCGCGTTTCGGTTCCGAGGTTTTTCGGCCGTCGCCGCGCCAGTCCGACCTGATGATTGTTGCCGGTACCCTGACCAAAAAGATGTCGGTCATGGTCAAGCGCATCTACGAGCAGATGGCCGAACCCCGCTGGGTGATCGCCATGGGCGCCTGCGCTTCCTGTGGCGGCGTCTTCCAGAGCTATTCGGTGGTCCAGGGGGTCGACCAGATCATTCCGGTTGATGTCTATGTGCCGGGTTGTCCGCCGCGTCCCGAGGCCCTGCTGGCCGCGGTCATGAAGCTGCAGGACAAGATCGCCAAAGACAAGTTCACCTCCCGTCCCGATTACGAAGAGCCGTCAACCCCGAAATCCGAAATTGTCAGCTTGTGCTAGCAGGTCAGGATTAAAAAATGGCTATTGATAACGAAAAAGTTCTGGAAAAGTTGAAAGCTAAGTTCAGCGACGCCGTGGTCGAAAGTGTCGATTTCCGGGGAGATCTCACGGTGATCGTCACCCTTGAGAAGGTGCACGAGGTTCTCCAGTATCTTCATGACGATGCCGAGCTTCATTACGATCATCTCTCCGATGTCGTCGGGATCGACCGGATGCCCCGCGACCCCCGTTTCGAGGTCGTCTATGTCCTGCACTCGATGGATGATTTCCGTCGCCTGCTGATCAAGGTCATGGTGGCCGAAGGCGATGAGGTGCCGACGGTAACCGACATCTGGAATTCCGCCAACTGGCCGGAGCGTGAAGTTTACGATCTCCTGGGGATCGGATTTTCCGGTCACCCCGACCTGCGGCGTATCTTCATGTGGGATGATTTTGAAGGCCACCCCCTGCGTAAGGACTTTCCGTTGCGGGGCAAGGATTTCGACAAAACCTGGGATCCGGACACGATCCAGGTTCTGTAAAGCCGGCGGAAAGAGCGCTCGCAATCTGGAAATCAAGCGTTAACATTTATTGAGGTTGGAAGCGATGGCTGAAGGTAAATTATTGACCATCAACATGGGGCCGCATCATCCGGCGACGCACGGAGTTCTGCGGTTGGTCTTGGAGCTTGATGGTGAAACGATTGTCAAGGTCACACCCCATATCGGGCACCTGCACCGCGGCATTGAGAAGATAGCGGAAAACATGAACTACCAGCAGGTAATTCCCCTGACTGACCGCTTCGACTATACCGCCGCCACGCTCAACAACCTGGGCTACTGCACCGCGGTCGAGAAACTGCTCGGCATCGAGGTTCCGAAACGGGCCCAGTATATTCGCGTCATCATGGGCGAACTGGCCCGGATCATGGGCCACCACCTCTGGATCGGCAGTCATGCCCTCGATATCGGGGCCATGACCGTGGTCTTCTACGCCTTTCGTGATCGTGAAATGATCATGAATATGACCGAAGAGGTTTCCGGTTATCGCCTGACCCCCTCCTACCTGCGGATCGGTGGTGTCGCCAAGGACATCACCCCCGATTTCATCAAGTTCCTGCGGGATTTCATCAAATGGTTCCCGACCGCGGTGGCCGGTTACAACACCCTGCTCACCGATAATATCATCTGGCGCCAGCGGACCATGAACATCGGGGTCATCTCGAAAGAGGATGCCATCAATTACGGTCTTACCGGACCCTCGTTGCGGGGTTCCGGGGTGCCTTTCGACCTGCGCAAGGCGATGCCCTACTCGAGTTACGAGGATTTCGATTTCCAGGTGCCGGTGGGTGAAAACGGTGATGTCTACGATCGTTACCTGGTGCGCATGGAGGAGTTCCTCCAGTCCCTGAAGATCATTGAGCAGGCCTTGGAGAATCTGCCCGAAGGTCCGGTCAATGTTGACAATCCCTGGATCACCAATCCCGATCTCGGGGCGGTCCAGGAGGATATCAGCGCCCTGATCCGCCGTTTCAAGATCCAGTGCCAGGGGCCCGAAGTGCCCGAGGGCGAGGTCTATCACGCGGTCGAAGGTTCGAAGGGCGAACTCGGTTTCTACATTGTCGGCGACGGCACCGAGAATCCCTACCGCATGAAGGTGCGCTCCCCCTGTTTCATTCTCGTCAGCGCCCTGGAGAAGATGATGCTGGGTCATATGATCGCCGATGCCATCGCCATTATCGGCAGCATCGATATCGTGCTCGGGGAGATCGATCGTTAATTTGCAGTTGAGTGGAATATTCTTGATATAGGGAGTTGGTTAATGGCTGAGATACTATTCAGTTCCTGGGGCGGTGAGGTGGTTGACAACCGCGGCAAGGAAGGCCAGGACGCGGAGCCGGTCAACAATATTGATCTGCCCGAACATTTCAGACAGGATGAAAAGATCAAGGCCCTGATGGGCTGGTACGGGCTGGTATTGCGGGATCCGGAAACCGACGTTGTCGACCTGTGCCGGGTCTACATCCGCGAGGTCCAGAACAACTCCTGCGGCAAGTGCTTCCTCTGCCGGATCGGTACCCGGGTGATGGCCGAGACCTTGGACCGGATCTGTGACGGGCAGGGGGAAAACCGGGACCTGGAAATCCTCGGCCGCCTGGCCGATTCGATCTCTGAATCCTCGAAATGCAACATCGGTCAGTCCGGCCCCCTGCCGATCAAGCAGGCTCTGGAACATTTCGCTGCCGATTTCGAAGCCGCGGTCAATGAAAAGCGGAAACGTCCGACCGGGACTTATCATTCTAAACTGACTGCGCCCTGCATGGACGCTTGTCCCATTCATCTCGATATCCCCAATTATGTTGAAGCCATCCGGGAGGGTCGCTTCCTGGATTCGCTCGATATCATCCGCGAAAAACTGCCCCTGCCCGGAGTCGTCGGCCGGGTCTGCGTACGGCCCTGCGAAGAGCACTGCCGGCGCATGAACCTTGATGAACCGATCTCGATCAAATTCCTCAAGCGCTTTGTCGCCGACTATGAACTGAGCAAAGGCAAAGAGCCTAAATTCGAGATCGAGCCTTCGGAAAAGACCGGCAAGATCGCGATCGTCGGGGCCGGCCCCAGCGGGGTCACCTGCGCCTATCATCTGGCCCGCAAGGGTCACAAGGTTACAATCTACGAACGCCTGCCCGAGCCCGGCGGCATGTCGGCGATGGGAATTCCCGATTACCGCCTGCCGCGGCCGATTCTGCGCGAAGAGGTCGATCGCATCGAGCGCATGGGCGTAACCATCAATTACGGCGTCACCGTGGGCAAGGATATCAAGCTCTCGCAGCTCGAGGCCGACAACGATGCGGTTTTCATCGCCATCGGCGCCCAGCTGGGTACGACGATGGGAGTCGAAGGTGAGGATCAGGGTTATGCCGGTTATATCAAGGGGGTCGACTACCTGCTTGCTATCAACCAGGGGCGTGATCCCTATCCCGAGGGCAAGACCGTGGTCGTGGTCGGGGGCGGCAACGTCGCCATCGACTGCGTACGCTGTTCTTTCCGAGTCGGCAAGCCCAATGTCAACCTGGTCTATCGCCGGACCAAGAACGAGATGCCGGCCGACGATGTCGAGATCCACGATGCCGAAGAGGAAAAGGTCAATTTCCACTTCCTGACCCAGCCGATCAAGATCCTGGCCAAGGATGGCAAGGTCGTCGGACTAGAATGTGTGAAGATGGAACTCGGCGAGCCGGATGAGTCCGGGCGCCGCCGGCCGGTGCCGGTCGAGGGTTCCAATTTCGTCATCGACTGCGACATCGTGGTCCCGGCCATCGGCCAGACCATGGATCTTTCACTGCTCGAAGGCCGTGATGATGTCAAAACCACCCGCTGGAAAACCCTGGTCGTCGACGAGGTCACCAAGCAGTCCGACAATCCCAAGATCTTTTCCGCCGGTGACTGCGAAACCGGTCCCGGAGCCCTGATCACCGCCTGCGCCGGCGGTCGCAAGGCGGCTCTCAATATCGACAAGATGATCAACGGCCTGCCTCTCGAATATACCGAGGAGGACTATTTCGACAAGTTCTTCAGCAAGGTCAAGGTTTTCGATCCGGCCGAGGATATCGGCTTCCTCGGCGGCCGGCCCCGCAAACAGCTCAAGATGCTCGATCCCGAGACCCGCAAGTGGACCAATGACGAGGTCGAGCAGGGCTTTTCATTGCTCGATGCCGTGGCCGAGGCTGATCGCTGCCTGCGCTGTTACCGGGTGGCGACGATCAAGGTCTGATTTGAGTGACTAAATATCGTAGTGTTCAACATATACAAATAATTATCTAACGCAGGGAAAATTAGTATGGTCACGTTGACGATTGACGGCAAGGAAGTCACCGTCCCCCAGGGAACGACCATCCTTGAGGCGGCCCGGAG
>JAADEO010000203.1 GCA_013153415.1 Deltaproteobacteria bacterium | reverse complement strand
ACGATTTCAAGACCGAAGTCCGGAGCCAGCAGGTTGAGCCAACGGGCCCCGTCCTTGCCGAAACCGTCGGCCGCAGTCAGCAGGGCGACCTTTTTCAGCCCCTTTTTCTTGAGATACATGTAAACCCGGCGAACGGCGATCGAGGAACGCTGCGGAGATTTGAATATGTAGCTGAAAGAACCGAATTTGCCGCCCATGATCACCGGGTCGCCGCCGACGGTCATGAAGGTCGGCATCTCGGCCTTTTCGACGATCTTTTTGACGTTCATGCCGCAGCCGGTCCGGGTCGGTCCGATGATGGCGGCAACCTTGTTTTTATAGATGAATTTCTTCGCGATCGAAGCGGCCTTGGCCGGGTTGCCTTCGGTGTCGCCGATCATCAGTTCGATCTTTTTGCCGTTGACGCCGCCCTCTTTGTTGAGCTTGTCAACGACCATTTCGGCCACCAGTTTGGTCGGGGTGCCGATGAAGCTGGCCGGACCGGAGAGATCGAAGAAGGCGCCGATCTTGATGGTTTCGGCAGCGCCAGCTGAAAGCGCAAGTAGCGTGATCAGCAGGAATGCCGCCAGTGTGCAGATGATTTTTTTCATGTTTCCCTCCTGTGGTTGGGTTTCTCGAGGTTGAGTGAGTCCTCGGATTAAGCTTCTTTTCTGGAAGTGGCCCGCTTATCTTATATCTTTGGGGCAGTTTTCACTAGCCGACAATCTCGTCTTTGATCCGCGAATCGAAGATCCGCTGGCTTTTGCGTTCCGAGCGGGGCAGCGAGCCGTAGGCCGCGATCTCCACCTCGCAGGAGACCAGCAACTGGTGCTTGATCTGGTGGACGCTCTCCCGGCTCAGTTCCATGCGCCGTTGCGAGTCGCTGCCTTCCGCCTGTTCGACGACCAGTCTCATGTGATCCTTGCCGCTTTTCTCATCCCGGGTCAGGTGGACCTGGTACTCCGAACCGAGGCCCGGGATCTGTGAGAGGATGGCGTCGATGCTCGACGGGTAGATGTTGACGCCGCGGAACTTGATCATGTCGTCGCTGCGTCCCCTGATCCGGGAGTGGCGCGGGAGAAGCGAGCCGCAGGCGCAGCGGCCGGGGATGATCCGGGTGATGTCCCGGGTCCGGTAGCGGATCAGCGGGGCGGCCTCCTTGCAGAGGGTGGTGACCACCATTTCGCCCCATTCGCCCTCGGACACCGGTTCCAGGGTTTCGGGATCGAGAATCTCGAGAATGTAGTAGTCGGCCCAGTAATGGATGCAGTCATGCTCCCGGCATTCGATCCCGGTGCCGGGGCCGTAGAGTTCGGTCAGGCCGGGGATGTCGAAGAGTTCGGCCCCGCCGAAGAGTTCCGAAATCTTCTTGCGCATCGAGACCGAGGAGCGTTCCGAGCCGTAGATGATCTTGTTGACGTTGATGCGGTCGGCGATGCCCCGTTTGTGGATCTCCTCGGCCATCAGCAGGGCCATCGAGGCGGTGGCGCAAAAGACCGTAGACTGGAAATCGAGCATGAACTGGCACTGCATGTCGATGTTGCCGGGCCCGGCCGGCACCGCCAGGGCACCGAGTTTCTCGCAGCCGAGCTGAAAACCCATGCCTGCCGTCCAGACCCCGTAGCCGACCGCGATCTGGACCCGGTCGAGCGGAGTGACGCCGGCCATCTCATAGGCCCGGGCGAAAAAGTGGACCCAGTCGTCGATATCCTTCTGGGTGTAGCTCAATACCTTGCGCTTGCCGGTGGTTCCGGAACTGGCGTGAATCCGGACGATCTGTTCGAAGGGTACGGCCCGCAGGGGAAACGGGTAGCCATCACGCAGGTCATCGGCGGTGGTGAAGGGCAGGCGTCTGATGTCATCGAGGTTGGTGATGTTCTCCGGTGTGACACCGGCCTCCTCGAGACGGCTGTGGTAGAAGCTCGAACCGTTGAAGGCGTGGTTGACGGTCCATTTGAGGCCCTCGAGTTGATGGGCTTTGAGTTCGGTTTCGTCTTTGAACGGGGGCATGAAGGTTTGATTGCTCATGTCGGGTTTCTCCAGGCGGATATTGGTCAGTCCGGCCGCGCCGAGGCGGCTTTTTTCCGGTTGTTCATCGCTGCCGGCGCCGAGGAAAGCGTGGCGCAGGCGGGGGTCGGCCAGCAGACGGTCCGAATCTCCTTGGTGGACAATACGGCCGGAAGCCAGCAGGTAAGCCTTTTTCGAAGCTTCCAGGGCCCGGGCCGCGTTCTGTTCGACCAGGAGAATGGTGACCCCGGAACGCGAAAGTTGATGGATTATAGCAAAAATCGTATCGGTAATCAAAGGTGCGAGCCCGAGGCTCGGTTCATCGAGCAGCAAAAGTTGCGGTTTGCTCATCAGGGCCCGGCCCATGGCCACCATCTGCTGTTCGCCCCCGGAGAGGGTTCCGGCCTGCTGGCGGCGGCGTTCTGCTAGCCGGGGGAAAAGGGCAAAGATCTCTTCCAGTCGGGTGCGGATCTCGGCCGCCCCCAGCTTGAGCGGCAAAACCCCGAGTTCGAGATTCTCCTGGACCGTCAGGGGACCGAAAAGCTGGCGGCCTTCTGGAGAGAGAGCGAGGCCGCATCGTACCATCTCCGTGGCGCTCAGTCGGGTGGTATCCCGTCCGGCGAAACGGATTGTTCCCCGGCTGGGCCGGAGCAGTCCCATCACGGTTTTGAGCAGGGTGGTCTTGCCGGCCCCGTTGGCCCCGACCAGGGCCACGGTCTCGCCGGAATTGACCGTCAGATCGAGTCCGAAAAGGGCTTGGGCGGCGCCGTAATGGACTTCGAGATCGTGGATCTCGAGTATCGGGGTGGGTTGCTGGCTCATGCTGCCCTGCCGGTTTTGCCGAGGTAGGCTTCGAGGACCAGGGGATTGGTCCGGATCTCGTCCGGGGTCGAACGGGCGATGCAGCGGCCGCTGTCCAGGACTACGACCTGATCGGAGATCCGCATTACCAGTTCCATGTCGTGTTCGACCAGCAGCATGGTGTGTCCGGCCCGGCGCAGCTGCTGCAGGAGTACCGCGATCCCGGCGGTTTCGGCCGGGTTGAGCCCGGCGACCGGTTCATCGAGCAGGACCAGCCGGGGTTCAGCGACGAAGGCCCGGGCCATCTCGACTTTTTTCTTTTCGCCGTAGGAGAGGGCCGCCAGCGGCCAGGCGGCTTTCCCCGCGAGCCCGAAACGGTCGAGCATTTCCAGGGCTTGGAGGCGGAAAAGGCGTTCCCGGTGGCGCAGGCCCGGCAGTCTCAGCATGGCGGCGGCAAAGGAGCTGGTGGCTTTGACCGTGAGACCGCAGAGGACATTGTCGAGGACCGAGTGGGTTGGTAGGAGGCGCAGATTCTGAAAGGTCCGGGAGATGCCGCGGCGGGCGATTTCGTGGGGCTTGCGGCCGACCAGGTCTTGGCCGTCGAAGATTATCTCGCCCCGGTCCGGAGTGAGCACCCCGGTGATGGTGTTGATCAGGGTGGTTTTGCCGGCTCCGTTGGGGCCGATCAGGGCGGTGATATGTCCTTGGGCCAGGGAGAACGAGACGCCGTCAAGAGCCGGCAGGCCCCCGAAATTCTTGGCAAGAGCGTTTATCTCAAGCATCCTGTGCCACCATGCGTGCCTCTTTGCGGGCCCGTTTCCGGGCTCGCCGGGTGATGATCAGATCCCTGATCCCGGTGACCAGGCCGCGGGGCAGGTAGATCAGGATCAGAACCAGGATCAGGCCGTGGATGATCTCCTTGCCGGATTCGAAAATATCGAGAAACTCGGGAAGCATGGTCAGTAGACCGGCGCCGAAGATGCTGCCCCAGATCGAGCCCATGCCGCCGACCACGACCATGATGACGAAATCGACCGAAGCGAAGATGCCGAAGGTGTCGGGATTGACGAAGTTGAAGCAATGGGCGTAGAGGCTGCCGGCCAGCGAGGCGAAGACTGCGGAAAGAACAAAGATTTTGATCTTGCTCAGCCGGGTGTCGACCCCTAAAACCGCGGCTGCCTCTTCGTCTTCGGCCAGGGCGGCCAGGCCCCGGCCGACGCCGCTGCGGATCAGGTTGAGGCAGAGGGTGCAGAGAACCAGGGCGAAACCCCAGACCAGGTAGTGGTAGCTGATCTCGTCATCGAAAACCAGCCCGCCGAGAGCAAGGGAAGGAATGCCGGCCAGATCTCGCTGGGACACGCCGCCTTTTTCGGCCTCGGGGCCTACGGGTCAGCCCTGCTGACCACCATCTGGAACCTTAATCCCTGGCTGGCGATGCTCCTGACCGCGCTCGCCGTCGCCCTGATCACCCTGGCTCTGGGCTGGCCGATCCTGCGCCTTTCCGGCCACTACCTGGCGATGGCGACCTTGGGTTTCAATATCGTCGTCTACACCCTGCTGGTCCAGTGGGACCAGGTCACCGGCGGTCCCT
>JAADEO010000098.1 GCA_013153415.1 Deltaproteobacteria bacterium | reverse complement strand
CTCGATCTGTCATACGATGGAGCCATCCGGGCGCAGTTCGCTGCCTAAATTGATTGCCAACATGGGTATTTCATCGGCTGAGGATTTGGCCGGGTTTCTCGAAACCATCGGTGACGACTACTCTTTCATGCCGTCGTTTGCCGGCAATGCGGTTGAACGCCGGGCGGCGGGTGCTTATATGGCCTCGATCGTACCCGGTAACGAAAGTGAACCTCCGACCCCGGAATGGGTTCTGAACGGGGATTAATCAACCATTCTCGGAAAGGAGTAAAACTATGGATATCAATACTGCTTTACAGGCTTTGCGTGATCCCTTCGGGGTGCCTTTCTTCCCCTGGATGTTTCAGGGGCTGATGGTGCTGACTTTCACTTTGCACATCCTGGTCGTCAATCTCGCGGTTGGCGGCATTGCCGTGGCCATGTACTGCCATTTCAAGGGCGGCGAATATCGGAAACGCCTTTCCTTCGCCCTGGCCAAGGCTTCGACCATAAACCTTTCAGTGGCCATCGTGCTCGGAGTGGCGCCGCTGCTCTTTGTCCAGGTCATCTACGATCCCTTCTGGTACGTTTCCAACTCGTTGTCAGCCTGGTGGGCGATGGGTTTCCTGCTGACTATCACGATCGCGTTCCTGGCGGCTTATGTCTTTTATCTGAAACGCCATAAGAATCCCGATGCCTGGGGCGGGTTCGCGGTTCTGAGCCTGGTCGCAGTGGTTTTCGCCGGGCTGATTATCAGCGCCCTTTCAGTCCAGGGTCTGGTTCCGGGGGAGTGGCTCAAATGGTATTCCGGTCACGGTGGAGAGATCAATACCGCCGGCCGTTCTCTCTACCATTTTGAGCTGGGCCGTTTTCTCCATTTCATGGTTCCGGCCCTGATCAACATCGGGATCTTCATGATGCTTTATGCCTGGTATTTCCGTCCCCGGACCGATTTCGACGGCGAGTATCTCGATTGGGTCGGCCGGACCGGGGCCCGGGTCGCCAAACTGGCGGTGATGGTCGAAATCGTTATTGGTTTCTGGTGGCTGCTGGCTCTTCCCGGGGAACTCCACTTCATGGGCAATGTCTATATGTGGGCCGGGGCCGGTCTCGGTTTGCTTCTGCTTTTCGGTCTGATGCAGGCGGAAAAGGCTCCGGAACGCTACGCCCTGCCGCTGGCCGGACTCTCTTTTGTCGCTACCCTGGTCATGGTGGTGGCCCGCGAGGTTTTGCGGATGAGTTATCTCGGAGCCTACAAGTATTCGATCTATGATTACCCGGTCAACATCGATTGGGGCAGTACGGCGCTGTTCTTCGTCACTTTTGTCATGGGCTTGGTGGTTATCGCCTGGCCGTTGACTGTAGCTTTCAAACTGGGACGGGGAACCTTGAAAGAGGTCTGATTTTCCGGGATTGTTAACTGGAAGGAATACGAAAAAATTTTAGTTTTGGAGATGAAAGATGAATCTGGATAAATTCGGCAAATTGACTCTGGCCCTGATGGTCGCCTGGTTTCTGATCGTCGCCGGCCTGGGGCTGGTGATCTCGTTCCGTAACGGGGTTTTCTTCTAGTCCCTATCCTAAGCAACATTGCAATTTGAATATCATCGTACCCGCCCGGCATTCTAATGGTGCAGAGCGGGTACGATTGTTTCAGGGGGATTTTGCGGCCGCGAGCGGATGCCGGTCGTCAGGAAACCACTGACCGGTGACGATTTTCGTATTCGAGCATCGCCCGTTTGCAGGCGGTGCCCCAGTGGTAGCCGCCGAGAGAACCATCCTTGCGGACTACCCGGTGGCAGGGCACCAGCCAGGCTACCGGGTTGGCGGCCACGGCATTGGCCGCGGCCCGGACCGCCCGGGGCCGGCCACTGGCGACCGCGACGTCAGTATAAGAACGGGTTGCGCCGGCCGGGATCTCTAGCAGGGCCCGCCAGATACTCATCTGAAAAGGGGTGCCTTTGAGGTCCAGCGGCAGTTCGGGCCGAAGGGTGAAAATCTCGGGCAGCAGCTTTCTGATCTCATCATCGGCCCGGACCAGTCTCTTGCCGAGCGCCATTCTTTCCAGTCTCGGATCCCGGTTTTCCGGCCGGGCAGAAAACCCGAGATAGCATATTCCCCGTTCGCTGCGGGCCACCTGGCAGGGCCCGAAAGGGCTTTCCCCCGTGCCGTAGATAATCATTCTTCCTCCTGAAATTTTTCCCGGTAAAAAATTCTGGATTTGGAGTCGTCTTTAGCATAAAAGGAGAGTTGTAACCACTCCGCATGTTTTCCGGTTATATAAGGAGATCCGGTGGTTTCCCGTAAAGGTCGGAAGTGAAAGAGAAACACCGGAAACGACTGAAGTTGAGTTGACGTTGAGCGGCTACAGAGTGTTTTTGTGAAAGTGGTCCGGGCGGCCGGACCGGGAAAACCTGGGTGGAGGTAGGCTTGTGATGGAGGAGAAGATTTCTGAAAGCGGCCTGATTGATGAACTGTATGCCGTGGTCTGTCAGCGCCGGGATCAGGCCTTGCCCGATTCCTATGTCTCTTCCCTGTTTGCCCGGGGTTCCGATCGGATTCTGCAGAAAGTCGGCGAAGAGACCTGCGAAGTTGTGATCGCGGCCAAGAACCGGAACCCGGAGGAGCTGGTCAATGAACTGGCCGATCTGGTTTTCCACCTCCTGGTCCTGATGGCCGACCAGGAGATCACCCCGGCTGATGTCCGCCGCGAGCTGGCGGACCGTTTCGGGATCTCCGGTCTGGCGGAAAAAGCCGCCCGGAAAAAATGAATTTTTTCAAGGAAAGAGTTGTATGACCGATTTTTCTTGCTTACTGGATTATGCCCGCCAGCACGGGGCCGCCGATGCCGCCCTGATCGATCCGGCGAAAATCACGGTGCGCGACGAGCTCGCCCGGATGTGTTTCGAGCCCCGTTGCGATGGTTACGGCCGCTCGATGAGCTGTCCCCCCCATGTCGGTGGTCCCGAGGCCTTCCGCCGCTGGCAGCGGGAGTATAAAACCGCCCTGGTCTTCAAGGTCGAGGTGCCGCGTGAAGTAGCGATGTCTTTCGAGCGCAATGAGATTCTGGCCCTGATCCACGAGATCGGCAGCGGGGTCGAGCGGGAGGCAAAAAAGATGGGAGCGGAAAAGGCCCGGGCTTTCGCCGGGGGCTCCTGCAAGGAGCTTTTCTGTTCGCAGTTTCCCGAGGGCCGGGTGCTGGATGAAGGCAAACCCTGCCGCAATCCCCATCGCGCCCGGCCCTCGATGTCGGGTCACGGCATCGATGTCGCCAGGCTCCAGGCTCTCGCCGGCTGGGAGATGCCCGACCCCAAAGAGAAACCCAAGGAGGGGGCGATGGCCTCGTTCACCGGGCTCGTTCTGCTGGAGTGAAAACCGGTTTCCGGCTTATTTCTGTTCGAGGAAATTCTTCAGGATCCCCATCCCGGCCTCGGTGAGGATCGATTCGGGGTGGAACTGGATGCCCCAGACCGGCAGCTCACGGTGTCGGACGGCCATGATCTCGTGGTCATCGGTGGCCCGGGCCGTGACCTCGAGGCAGGCCGGCAGTTTTTCCGGGTTGATCACCAGGGAGTGGTAGCGGGTCGCGGTGAAGGGGTTGTCAATGCCGGTAAAGATCTCGCGGCCGTCATGTTCGATCTTAGAGGTTTTGCCGTGCATGATGCGTCCGGCCCGGATGATTTCCCCTCCGAAAGCGGCCCCGATGCTCTGGTGTCCGAGACAGACTCCCAGGATCGGCAGGCGGCCGGCGAACTCTTTGATCGCCGCCACCGAGATCCCGGCTTCGGCCGGGGTGCAGGGGCCGGGCGAGATCACCAGTTTGTCCGGTTTCAGGGCGGCGATTCCCTCAAGGTCGATCTCGTCGTTGCGCCGGACCACGACCTCTTCACCCAGTATCCCGAGATACTGGACGATGTTGTAAGTGAAGGAGTCGTAGTTGTCGATCATCAAGAGCATGTTCTGGCCAATTCCCCGAATTATAGCTACTTGTTGGTGCCGAAACCTTCGACGATCAGGGTACCGCTCTTGCCGTCTTTCCTGACCTGGAGATAACCGCGCTTGGCGCAATCCTGAAGCATCTCGCTGAAAGAGCGGTAGCCGAGGCCCGACTCGTTGAACGAGGGCCGTTTGCGCTGCATGGTCTGTTTGATCATCGAAGACCAGAGGATCTCCTTGTTCTCCCGCATCAGGGCGGTGATCGAATCGAAAAGCAGCTTGAAAGCCTCCTTCTTCTCTTCGGGCAGGTCATTGTCGAGCGGCGGCGGGGTGGTCTGCGAGGCCTGTTCGAGATCTTCGTAGAAGAGGAACTCGTCGCAGTTGTCGCTGAGCAGGTTCGAGGTGCTGTCGCGCATGCCGATACCGATGACGTGCTTGCCGTTCTCCTTGAGCTTGGCGACCAGGGG